>JAWKQI010000002.1 GCA_041390245.1 Eubacteriales bacterium | reverse complement strand
TAAGTTTACCGGAAGCGTACAGGATACCGCAAGCGGGCTTAACTATATGAGCTCCCGGTTCTACGATTCGAGCACCGGCAGGTTCTTAACGCAGGACACCTACACCGGAAATGCCTACCAGCCGTGGACACAGCACCTGTATAGCTACTGCGGCAATAACCCGATAAACATGATAGACCCGACGGGGCATGCAAGTAAACCAATAATAAATTCAAGAACAGTTTATGAAGATAATGCGGGATATTATAAAGTGGTTGTAAATAAAAGTGGATACTATATTAGTCAGTTAGTGGATGGCGGTGATTTTAGTTGGACTAATGCAGCAGCTGCGGTATCTTATGACAGAAACCAGGCAAGAAAAGAAGCTAAAATTTTGTATGAAGCATTGGTTGCCGACCGGGATTATAACTTGCCTATTAAGAAGATTAGTGAAGCTGGTGGAACAGTTACATTTCAACAAGCGGTTGATGCCATAACAAACAATCTGGCTACATCATATACACCTAATTATAATAAAGAAGAGTTGTATAGGGATTGGGATATTTCGATGTGGGAAGATCTATGCAGTGACTATGTAGCTGGTACGCACGGCGAAGGTAAAACTCTTGCAGGAGCAAAAAGTATGGAGAGGCATTTTGAAGGTTTGGGCTTTAAAGTAGATTTTTTATCAGAACAAGAGGCAAGAAATTATACGCTCAGCGAAGGACAGACGATGATAGCATATATGAATAATCCATCAGGTGCGTATCATTATATGAAGAAGACTTCTGATACAGGATGGACGCAAAAATACAACTATTCGGCTATTATGAATTTTGAGGGTGATCCGTGGGATTATGATGAAATAGAAGGGGAGTATTATTTCTTCGGCTGGAGAACAGATAAGTTAACATACAAGAGAGAAAGCTTTCAATATATGGTGGTTAAATGAGGGTGATGCCATGAAAAAAATATCGTTAATATTAGCCATAATTCTACTAGTAACAACTATTTTATGTGGTTGCAGTAAATATAAATATGACTTTCAGCTAACGCAGGAAGAGATAATTGCAAAATACCCTGACCTTGAAGAGAAAGGAGATATATATCTATGGCTTCAAGAAACGTGGGATGGGCTTTATTACTACCAATATGGATTACGCAATGATGTTTTGTATACTTCAGGAGATAGGACGGAGTTCAATGAGCGGCTAAAAAATGAAAGGGCAAGATTAAGTGAAGAGCTTCAGAAGATCAAAACCCTTGCAGGCAAAAAAGGTAATAAAGAGTACAGTGAAGATGATGAAACAATAAAGAAGATTATTTGGTTTATGAATACAAATACCTCGCCATTTATTTATGACGGTGCGAGGGTAATACCCAGTGTATCGTTTTTTGAGGAGTATGGTATAGTATTTGAGAATGCAACTAAAGTTGGAGCTTTTTGTGATTTATGAAACAGAAGTTAGAAAATTATCGATCATATTTCACGAAGCCCAGGCTATGCGGTCGGGATAATCAATATCAGTAAATCGCTAAATAAGGCCGATTTTTTGAAAAGCAAAGTTGATATGAGCGTGGATGAAGTAAAGAAGATGAACCCTTCGATGATGTTAAGAAAGTTGATGGGTCAGCGATGATATTTGAGTATTTAAATTATTCATATCATTATTTTGACAATGGCGATGTTATTATAATTTCTTATGAAGAAAAAGACGGTAAATATTATATAAAAGATATTATTGAGGCTTGGAATTTAAAAGAATACATGTTTTTTGCAGGACCAGATATAATATACCACACCAGAAACAGCTAGGTTAATTTAAATAAGCAGCATTAAACACTCGCCTAAAGGCGATCGGGTAAGCAGTCTTAAGCGTACCCGCCGCTTTAGGCGAGTTTAGGTCAGCCGTTAAATGGGGCGGGCTAATAAGCATACTTGCGAAGGCGGGTGGGGATAAACGCGGGAGCCAATTGCCCCATTTAAGTACCGGCAGGTTCTTAACGCAGGATACCTACACCGGAAATGCCTACCAGCCGTGGACACAGCACTTATATAGCTACTGCGGCAACAACCCGATAAACATGATAGACCCGACGGGGCATGAATCAGTATATACTTTTGAAAATGTTAGACAAGATAATGCGGGATATTATATAGCATATTCGAATGCGGCAAAAGCAATTTATAAAGTAATACCTATGGTAGACGCAGGGGACTTTGAAGGTATTAGCTTTCTAGACACAAATGGCAAGCCTAAAAAAGTACCATGGCTAAATAGGAAGGATATATGGAAACTACAGAAGAATCCAATTAAAGCCAACAGCCATGTGCCAAATATTATTAAAGAGATTAATGATGCAATTAATAAAACTCCAGTAGATGGCCCCAAGTATAATTTAAGCGCATTGGAATTTGATAAAGAAGAATTAAATAGTCATTGTTTCGACTATGTAACAAACCAAACAGGTTGGAATATTCCTAATAATATTTCTTCACTTGAGGGTTTACGTACAAGCTTAGTAGATGCTCTAGGTGGAGGTTACACAGTTTCAAACTTGTTAACTGCTGAACAAGCAGAAAATTGGGAATTAGCTCCCGGAGAGACTATGATATCTATGATGTATAATAGTGATAAGGATTACCACTTTATGAAGAAAGACTACGGCAGTGCTTGGATGCATAAATATGGACATTCAAACGTTATGGAATTTAAAGGGGACCCGTGGGATTATAATAAGATTGAAGGAGAATACTATTTCTTCGGATGGCAGACGACCGGCAGATATTTTCAAAAATCTAATATAGGATATGTAGTTATTTCCAAATAGCATGCAGCGAGAAATATATTCTTAATAAGATAATTAAAGGAGGCATTATGAAAAGAATACTATCTACGTTACTATATCTGATATTTATTATAGTGTTATGTGGATGTAACAGCAACAGCATACATAGGCTTTCGCAGGAGCAAATACGCGAAATGTTTCCGGATGATTTTGAAGAGGATGAAGATGTATATGCAAAGATGGAGGAATTTTGGGATAGCTATAGCGGGGGATATACACATGCTAAAGAATTAGAAGACGAGGAGATATCAAAAGAAGTTAAAGAAGGAGTTAATCAATTAGAAGAACTATCAAAAAAAGAGGGTAACAAAACTTACAGTGAAGATAGCGACATAATTAAAAATGTTATTAGAATTCATAGATCTGTGGAAAATCTTCAAATAGCAACTATGAGTATTCCGGATGTAAAATATCTAATTGATATGGGAATTGCAGTTGAGAATGCGACAAAAATAGGAGACTTTTACTTTGTATTTTACAATACTGAGGTAAGGAAGTATGCATATGTATTTCATAAAACGGGATATATTGTTGCGATGTGTAACTTAAATAAGACACCGTTAAATAAGGCGGATTTTGAAAAACTAGAAGTTGGAATGAGCGTGGATGAGGTAAAGAAAATTGACCCATCAACAATTGTTATCGGGGAGTCACAGCATTTTTTTGATGATGGCGATGTTATAACGATAGATTATGAGGAAGAAGAGGGGGAGCTTCTTATAACCAGAATTGATTATAACGAATATGATAAATATTATATGTTTTTTGCAGGGCCAGATATAATATACCACACCAGAAACAGCTAGGTTAATTTAAATAAATAACAATCAACTTCTATATTGAAACTGAACGGCGATCCATGGGATTATAGCACTTACTATGGAGAATATTTCTTCTTGGGCGGCTGGTATTCTACTGAAGAGACGTATACTGATAAAGTATATATAAGGTATAAGTGATAAATGAAGGGATAATTAGATGAAAGCATTTTTAAGGATTTTAAATATCATTATAGCAATAACCCTTTTAATAATTATTTGTGGGTGTGAAACTGAGCATACCTATAAAGGGTATACGTTTCAATTATCTCAAGAGGAGATATATACAGAGTATCAGGAAGAAATATATGAAGAATTAAAAGATTTTTCTTATAAAAAAAGGATTAATAGCAGTGATGAAGTTTATGAATATTTAACGGACAGCTGGGATAAATATTATTCTTATTATAATTTAGATAAAGAATATAAGAAAGATACGGTTTTGCGGTTTCAAAAAGATATAGAGTTTTTAGAATCCGTGGCTAAAGAAGATAGCGATTACGAATATAAAGAAGCTGATGTAAAAGATGCTATATATGATATGTATCATCCAATTGATAGAATACCATATCTTGAATCTCTTCCGTATACTGTATCGTCTGTTAATGAGGTGCTACCAATAAAAACCGTAAAACAGATGGGAGATTTCTTTTATGTAATATATAAAACAGAAGTCAGGAAATTTGCACTAGTATACCATAGGGCGGGATATATCATAGCGATGCTAAACCTTAATATAAATCCTTTAGATAAGAGGGAATTTGAGAGATTAGAACCAGGAATGAGCTTCGATGATGTTAAAAAAATTGATGGATCAGCGATGATATATGAGAATTCAAATTATTCAGATCATTATTTTGACAATGGCGATGTTATAAGAATTAATTATGAAGAAAAAGATGGCAAATATTATATAGAAGATGTCAATATTTATATGAATAGTTTATTAAAAGAATACATGTTTTTTGCAGGACCAGATATAATATACCACACCAGAAACAGCTAGGTTAATTTAAATAAGTAGCATTAAAACACTCGCCTAAAGGCGATCGGGTAAGCAGTCTTAAGCGCACCCGCCGCTTTAGGCGAGTTTAGGTTAGCCGTTAAGTGGGGCGGGCGCTAACTTAGTACAGGTGACTATTGTTATTTGCCCAATTTTTTAAATTATGTTATGCTTATAAAAAATTATGTTTTGGAGGCTAATTTTGCAGGAATTCATTAATATAGAATTTTTAAACAATACGATACTTAAATATTTGATTTTTTTCGGGTGTTTTATTGTTGGAATACTTGTTATATGTGTAATAAAACATATAGTTTTAAAAAGGCTTTTAAAACTAGCTGAAAAGACTGATAAAATGGCCTATGATGCATTTATCAAAGGTATAAAGAGATATTTTATACCTCTTTTATATTTTGCAGATTTTTATCTCTCTATAAAAATACTTTACATTAATGCCACTTTGCAAAAGATAATTGATGTTGTTACGTTAGCTTTTGTGATGTTTTTTGCTGCGGTATTCGTATCTGAAATACTTATTTTTATAGTTAGAAAATACTGGAGTAAAAAATACGGGAAGGAAGATAAGGCAGCAATAAAATGGACCCAATTTATTATAAAGGTAATAGTTTGGGTTGCCGCACTTATGCTTTTTCTCGACAATATTGGAGTTCAGATTACAGCTTTGGTAGCAGGCCTTGGAGTTGGCGGCATAGCAGTTGCGTTTGCACTCCAAGCTATACTTGAAGATTTATTCAGCTTTGTCACTATTTTTCTTGATAAACCCTTTGAGATCGATGATTTTATAGTAGTTGATGATCTAATGGGCAATGTCGAGCACATAGGAATAAAGACAACAAGAGTTCGTAGTTTAAGGGGAGAACAGCTTGTTTTTTCAAATAAAGATTTAACAAATTCAAGAGTACAAAACTTCAAAAAAATGGAAAAGCGCAGGGTATTGTTTAAATTTGGCGTAACTTATGATACACCTCTTGAAAAGTTAAAAGAGATACCCGAGCTTATCAAAAACATAATAACCAATGTAGACTATTGCGAGTTTTCGAGAACTCATTTTTATGAGTATGCGGACTTTAGTTTAAATTTTGAAAACGTATATTACGTTTTAAACCAAGACTATGATATATACATGGATGTACAACAAGAAATAAATTTTAGAATAAAGGAAGAGTTTGATAAACGCAATATAGAATTTGCTTTCCCGACTCAAACTTTATATGTTAAAAACTCTTAAGGAAAAGTTAAAAAAATAATAATTAAAAAAGGGGCTAAATTTAGCCCCTTTAACTATGGTTATTTTTTACCTAGTTTCTCCATTTCCTCTTCAACTTCTTCAGCGCCTTCCTGATATAGCTTAGCTTCATCTGGAGCTAATTCGTGTAAAAGGCGTAAAAATTCTCCGGCATGCACTCTTTCTTCATCGGCTATATCTTCTAATACTTCAATAGCCAGCTCATTGTCAGTAGATTCTGCAAGCTGCATATAAAGTTGGATAGCTTCATATTCAGCCGCAATCATAAAACGTATGGCGCGAATCAATTCTTGCTCAGTTAGTTTACGGTCTTTAGCGAGACCGGCAAAAGGTGAACCAAAATCAGGCATAATCTTATCCTCCGTTAATTTAAATTTTTTCTCTGAAATGTATTATTGTTTAGATTTAAAACTTTATAATTAAATTATATAATTTATATTTTTAATGTCAATGATGTGCATTTATATATTAGTTAACTTTTTCGTCATAAAAATTAATAATAAATTAATACTTGACTTAATATTTTTAATGTTTTATAATAAAAAAGACAAAAATGTAGAAACATTTAATTGGAATTGAAATTTCAGTTTTTTAAAAATTCAAAATTAAAATATTATAAGGCATAATTGTTACAGCTATGAAGGTTGTCATGTTCGTTTGTAAACGAATTGGCAACCTTTTTTTATGCGGTAAGGGGAAAAATGAATTTATCAGATATCAGACAAATATGGAAAGAAAAAGTAACTGATAATGGAGCCAATGTTGCAGCATGGGATGAATTGGCCAAAAGTTTTTACAGTAATCATCCATTGCCAAACTGGGATACCGATGCTTTTTTAAAACAACTTTTAAGTGAGGTCGAATTCTCAAAGCATATGTCAGTACTCGATATTGGATGCGGTACAGGTGCTTATTCTATCGCACTGGCAGAAAAAGCCGGTAAAGTTGTGGGGGTAGACTTATCTCCAAAAATGCTCGAATATGCCAAAATGAATGTAAAAGAGCACAAAATCGAAAATATATCCCTTATATGCGGCGATTTTAATGAAGTTTTAATAGAAGGTAAGTTTGACCTTGTTTTCGCGCATATGACTCCTGCTGTTGCAGATGCGGCCACGTTCGAAAAAATGCTATCATATGCCTCTAAATACTGTTATCTAGTAAAACCAGTACACAGAACGGATTCTGTTTTTGGCAAGTTAAGAGAGATTGCAGGCATTAGATCACGCAGGGAAAGCTTTGACGACGGCATTCTCTATGCATTTGCCATGCTTTGGAAGATGCACAAACTACCAACTATACGTTATCATGCAGACGTCTGGCATATGGAAAAAAATTTGGATGAGGCACGAGCATGGTATTTAAATAAACTAAAAGCTCACAACGAAATTGATAACAAAACAGAGGAGAATATCTTAAAGTATTTAAATGACATCTCAGTTGGCGGAATAGTTTATGAAACGACAAATACAACTATTGTGACAATGGGATGGAGGATGGACGAGTAGGTATATGGAGAAAATGAAAATTACAATTTTGTATCTTAGTATAACCGGTAATACAGAAAAAATGGCACACCACATTAAGAACGGAATATTGAAGGCTGATAACGCAATAGAAGTAAAACTTATGAATTTAAAAGAAGATAGTGGTATCGACGTCGAGTTTTTAAATGATAGTAGTGCAGTTATTTTCGGCACTCCGAGCTATGCTGCAAACCTTTGCTGGCAGTTAAAGAAATTTTTTGATACGCGTTGGGACTGTAAATTAGAAGGTAAACTTTCTGGTTGCTTTGCAACTGCAAACTGCATGCATGGAGGAGGAGACGTCGCGATACTGACCGTTCTTGAGCACTCGCTAGTGCGTGGTATGCTTGCGTATTCATCCGGAGCGGGATGCGGCAGGCCGTATATTCATTTAGGACCTATTGCGCTACGTGATGAGCTAGATCAGAAAAAAGACTTGTTTGAGTTATTTGGCAAACGCTTTGCTAAGAAAGCTAAAGAAGTATTCAACTAAAAATTTTATATAAGAGGGAGAACGAGATGGATAAAAAATTATGGGAAAAATGTGTTGATTTTCATGGGCATGAATGTCCAGGGTTGGCCATGGGCTTTAGAGCGGCCCAGATTGCCATGGAAAGGCTTGGTGAAATGTCACCGTTAAGCGACGAAAAGATAGTTTGCGTGACAGAAAATGACGCCTGCGGAGTTGATGCAGTTCAGGTAATCACAGGATGTACTATCGGCAAAGGTAATTTAATTTACAAACCTACAGGCAAGATGGCATTTTCGTTTTTTTGCAGAAATAGCGGCAATAAAATCAGGATAGTCGTGAAGCCCAAAAGCGGGACAGCCTTAAACCGTGAAGAATGGAAAAAATATCTGCTGGAAGCTCCAGCGGAAGAAGCTTTTTTAATAAAAGAACCTGATTTTACTGTTCCTGAATGTGCTCGTTTGTTTTCAAGCGAAGTTTGCGAGGAATGCGGAGAGGCTGCTCCAGAACATATGATGCGCCTGCAGAATGGCAAAAAAGTTTGTATGGATTGTTTTAAAGAATATACAAGAGGCTGGAAATAGAAAAAGAAAGTAAAAGTTTTAATTTTATAAAATAACATTTAAAAAGAAAGGAATAAATCAATGAAGAAAATAATGAAAAAATCAATCGTATTTATTATGACTATTGCACTTGTAATGTGCGTATTTGCCGGTTGTGGAAGTACCGAAACAGCGGATTCAACTACGAGCACGGACTCCGGGACAAGAACGATAACAGATGCCGTCGGGCGTGAGGTGGAGATACCTTCAACTGTAGAGAGAATTGTTCCGCTTGCAAATACCCCACGTATGATAGTGTATCTTGGGTTGGCAGATAAGGTGGTAGGAATCAGCGGATTCGATGAGTCAACTCTTAGCCCGCTGCAGGCATATGCTTACGCTAATAAAGACCTATGGGCAGACTTACCTGTTTGCGGGACAGATTCCGGCGGTGCTACGGATTACTACCCGGAAGAAATCATAAATGCGGATCCAGATGTGATATTATGTACATATACAGCAGAGTTGGCAGATGATATTCAGCGCCAAACCGGAATCCCAGTGGTTTCAGTAGCTATGGGCACATTATTTGGGGAAGACTATGAGGAAGCACTTAGAATTCTAGGAGATGTTTGCGGCGTAGAAGATAGGGCAGAGGAAGTAATAAATTACATAAATACTTGCTTGACTGACCTGGAAACCAGAACAGCAAGCATTCCTGATGAGGACAAGCCTACTGCATTAGCTGCAGCTGCAACTTTCAAAGGCGCGCATGGCATAGAGGGCGTTTATTACCAATATGCTGTATTTGAAGCAATAGCCGCTAATGATGTTACGGAAGATACAAGTAATACCTCGGGTGGAGTGCTGGTAGATAAGGAACAAGTCATAGGCTGGGACCCTGAGTACATTTTCTTTGACTATAGCGGTGTAACCCTTGTCGAGACAGACTATGATGAAAACCCCGGTTTTTATGCTCAGTTAACAGCAGTTAAGAATGGGGACCTCTATCAGTGCCCGAATTCCACCTATTATTACTCAAATTTGGAAATTCCTATAGTTAATTGTTATTATATTGCAAGTATACTATATCCAGATCAGTTCAGTGATATAGATTTTGAAGAAAAAGCCAGCGAGATATTTGAGTTCTTCATTGGCGACGGGGATTATTTAAGTAAACTTGAAAGTATCGGCGCTGGTTATGGTAAAGTAACTTTGGGTGATGAATGAGGATGGACAATAGAACAACACAGCTTCAGTCTTACAACACCTTTATAAAACGAAAAAAGGTTATATTTATACTCGCTTTTATTGTAACAATTGCAACGGCGCTTTTTGCCGTAAGTGCCGGTTCCTTGAATATTTCCTTATCTGAAGTGATTAAAACGATTTTCGGTAAAGGAAGCGCTCAGTATGAGACGGTAATTTGGGGAATAAGGCTGCCGCGTGTGATAGCGGCCATAGTCGTAGGTGCTGCTTTGGCAGCGTCCGGCGCCGTTATGCAGTGTGTGCTGCATAACCCTTTAGCATCGGCATCTACACTTGGAGTTTCACAGGGAGCTGCATTCGGTGCAGCATTAGGTATTATCGTTTTTGGCGGAGGAGTCGTAAATTCGGACTCCGCTGCTACAGCGATTGCGATCAATAACCCATACATAGTGACACTATGCGCTTTTGTATTCGGATCAATGGCTACAGCTGTAGTTATTGCTCTAGCTCAGTTCAAGAAGGAGATAGGGCCTGGGGGGCTGATATTAGCCGGAGTTGCCCTAAGTTCACTGTTTGCCGGCGGCAGTACTTTACTGCAGTACTTCGCAGACGATACAAAAATCAGCGCGGTTGTATTTTGGACGTTTGGAAACCTGGGGGGACAAAGCTGGACAGACCTTTTGATTATCGCGGCGGTATTTATGAGTGCAATGCTTTACTTCTTGCTAAACCGCTGGAACTATAATGCAATGGAAAGCGGAGCGGATACGGCAAAGAGCCTTGGTGTAAATACGAGAGCCGTTATGCTAATAAGCATGGCAATTTCTTCTTTAACCGCAGCGGTAGCTGTATCTTTTGTAGGCATTATAAGTTTTGTAGGGCTGGTGGCCCCACATATAATGCGCAGATTAGTTGGTAATGACTATAGGTATCTTATACCGTGCTCCGCAATAGCAGGGTCGCTGCTTTTAATTCTTGCCGACACTTTTGGCAGGCTGATAATTGCACCAGTTATACTTCCGATTGGAGCCATTACTTCGTTTTTGGGTGCTCCTATGTTCCTTTACCTTTTATTCAGGGGGTTTAAGACCAATGGTTGAGGTAAATAAAATAAGTTTCGCATATAGCCGGAATTCAAGAAAAATACTAAAGAGCATAAGCTTTGATATATCAAAGAACCAGTGTATAGCTATTCTTGGAAATAACGGAGCAGGTAAAAGTACATTGCTTAAATGTATTGACCATATTTGTCCCGCTCAAAAGGGCGTGGTATTTGTTAATAATAAGAATGTATTTAATATGTCAAAAAATGAGATGGCACAGAATATTGCATATGTAGCGCAAAATAGTAGTTATGCTAATATGACTGTCTTCGATGCAATACTGCTTGGACGGAAGCCATATATCAAGTGGGATGCAACATCTGAGGACAGGGAAATCGTGTGTGACATAATACACAAGATGAAACTGGATGATTTTGCATTGCGCAATGTATCGGAGCTTTCGGGCGGTGAAACGCAAAAGGTAATGCTTGCAAGGGCATTGGCACAGGAGCCAAAGCTGTTGTTACTTGATGAACCGACAAGCAACCTTGACCCGCGTAACCAACATGAAGTGCTTCGTATCGTAAAAAAAATAGCACAGGAACATAACACATGTGTGGCGCTCATTATTCATGACTTAAATTTAGCCATTCGTTACTGTGACCGTTTCATTTTTCTTAAGGATTCACAGGTATTTTCATACGGCGGATTGGAGACGATGACACCTGAAAACATCGAGGAAGTTTATCGGATTCACGTCCATATTATCGAATATATGGGTATCCCGGTTATAGTCCCATTCCCTGATGAGAAATTGGTGTTTGGTTCAAATGCGGAAGAAATTAAGTCGGATGCTATGGGTTAACTTACATCAGATATAAATAAAGGCACTCCAAAATATATATAGATTTTTACAACGAAATGAGAGCTGGTTTATACCAACTCTTTTTTCGTTATATAGTTATTGACATATGCCAAAAAAAGGATATAATAATAAATGACATATGTCAATAACTATATAAATGGTAAATATACCGGATAGGGATTATAAAAGAAGAGGATAATTAAAAATAAGATAAAAGGCAGTAAAATACTGTTTGAAATTTTATTGCAAAAAGGGTTAAAACTATGCCTAGACCAAGAAAATGGAGAAGAGTCTGCTGTCTCCCTGATAGCAATCAATTTGGGCCTCTTAATTACAGAGGTAATTTAGATAATTTAATCACTATGACTGTAGACGAATATGAGACAATAAGATTAATCGATTTTGAAGGGCTTAATCAGGAAGAATGTGCAAATCAAATGAATATTGCAAGGACTACAGTTCAGGGGATATACAATGGCGCCAGAAAAAAATTAGCAGATTTTCTTGTACATGGTAAAGTACTTATAATCGAGGGTGGAGATTACAAATTGTGCGATGGCCTTGAAAAAACTTGTATCTGCGGCGGCTGCCAAAAACATAGTTGTAAAAGAGGGGAACGATAAATGTGAACTATGTGATGCAGAAAACCATTGTAGGTGGATTTTAGAGGAAAAGGATTATTATGATTGTAAAGGTATTAGCAGAAAATACGGCCTATTTAAAAGATTATGAAGCGGAGCACGGGCTTAGCCTTTATATTGAAACAGGAAAGCTGAAAATATTATTTGATGTAGGCAAAAGCGATGTTTTTTTAAGAAATGCAAAAAAACTCGGTGTTGATATAAGCAATGTAGATTTAGTTGTAATATCGCATGGCCATATAGACCATGGCGGCGGATTAAAGTATTTTTTAAAGGAAAATACCAAAGCTTTAATATATATTCACCCAAAGGCATTTGGCAGCTACTATTCCAAATATCTAGATGGTTTAAAGTTCATAGGACTCGATGAAGGGTTAGAATGTAATGACCGTATAATATTTACAACGGAGCGTTTCTTTATCGACAAAGGCGTTGAAGTATTTTCAAATGTACCGGGCAAAGAACAGCTTTCAAAATGTAATAAAGCCCTTATGAAAGAAGAAGAGGGAAAAATTGTTGAAGATACATTTGAACACGAACAGAATATGATCGTTACAGAGGCAGGGAAAATGTTTGTTTTTGCCGGCTGTGCACATAACGGTATCGTTAATATATTAAACCATTCAATTGACCTTAAAAAAAGAGCTCCCGATTATGTTTTTGGAGGTTTTCACCTGTATAGTAATTCTGCAAAAAAAAGTGAAGATCCGGATTTTGTAAGACGAATAGGGGAAATGCTGAAAAACACAAATATAAAATACTACACATGCCATTGTACAGGTGTTGACCCTTATAACCAACTAAAAGATATAATGGGAGATAAAATCGAATATCTGGCCACGGGCAGAGTGATAAAAATATAAAGCCACTATCTTGAAAATAAAGATATTATATAAATTAATATATGGAAGGAACTGATATGCAGACAAAAACTTTTTTAAATGTGAGGTATGCTGAAACAGATCAGATGGGAATAGCACATCATTCTAATTATGCAGTTTGGTTTGAAGTAGGGAGGACGCATTTTTTAAAAGCAGTAGGTTTTTCATATAGCGAAATCGAGAAAAAGGGTATTTTGTTTCCCTTATATGAACTTAATTGTAGATTTAGATCACCTGCAAAATATGAGGATGATGTTGTGGTCTTAACTACACTTAAAAGCTGTTCGCGTGTACGCGTATGCTTTGAATATCAGGTGTTTAATGTATTAACCAATCAGCTTATAGCTACAGGTGAAACCATGCATGCATGGACGGATAAAAACTTAAAACCGATCGACGCCAAAAAAGCATTACCTGAATTATTTTCAATGTTAAATGAAATAACTATAAAAGAAAAAGGAGAAAATTAGTATGAAAATTGCTGTTGCAAGTGAAAAAGACATGGTCACAGAACATTTTGGACATTGTGAGAATTTTAATATCTATGTTGTAGAAGATAACAAAGTCGTTGATAGTGGATCTATACCAAATCCAGGGCACAGGCCTGGGTATCTGCCAAACTTTTTAAATGATTTAGGCGTAGAAATTGTAATTGCAGGGGGTATAGGCGGTAGTGCTATTCAAATATTTAATGATAAAGGGATAAAGACAATTACTGGTGCAAGCGGTAAAGCTGCAGATGCCGTAAATGCGTATTTAAGCGGCGCGCTTAAATCCACGGGTTCTGTTTGCCATGAACATGCCCACCACGATGAATGCGGAAATTAAACATACATATTTAAATAATAATGCCATACTATTTAAGCACCTTTTTAAGTATATTAAAAGATGCTTTTTTAGTTTCTGATTTTTAACTATAAAAAATCTTAAAATAAGCTGAAAAACTATAAAATCATGTAATTATTTTACGAATAGTATATAGATTAGTATATTTTGGTTTTATTTAAATACAGATAGCATGTAAATATAAGTTTATTTTTTAGGCTTTTTAGTTTATAATGTTTGACAAGCACTTAAAAGAATTGTATAATATTAGTATTAAATTTTTAATTATTTGTAACAAAAATGTAATATATTGAACGGATTAATAGAGATTTATCTAACATGAGAAAAAAGATATTTACAACATTATTAACCATTATTATTTTAATCTCCATCTTATTTCCTGGTACGGTGGCTGAAGCCGCTACCGACTATAAGACTATCAGGGTTAAGTTATCCATTAGCGCAACTAGTGTGTCTGTAGCGCTGGACGGGGAATATATCATTTCTGAAGATTCAAGTATCTCGCTTTCACGTGGCACATATACCGTTTCCGTCTCAGGGGGAAACGTTCATATTAGTGGGAGTGGTGTAGATAAAGATGTAGGTACATCACTGACATTTATACGGTGTAATGCCGGCTCTGGCAATAATTATATGACGCTTTATAACACATATTATGGAACCAATTTCAATTATCTAGGTAACATGAATTTCACAGTCAGTTCTGGTAAATTATTAGTAATAAATCAAGTCCCATTAGAAGAATATCTTTATGGTGTTGTGGCATATGAAATGAGCAATTCTTTTCCTTTAGAAGCGCTTAAAGCTCAGGCAGTCTGTGCAAGGGGTTATGCTATCAAGTCACTTTCGTCTTCATCTTCTTATGATATTGGAGATACATCTTCCGACCAGGTTTATAAGGGATACAATTCTTCTTATACCAATGTTATTGCCGCAGTAGACGGGACAAGGGGGCAGGTTCTTACATATAGTGGGTCTATTATATCCACTTACTATGCTGCTTCTAACGGCGGACAGACAGAACTGCCGGGAAACGCCTGGGGCGGCGGCGCTACAAAAAATGCGGCTTATCCGTATCTTGCGCAAAGAGACGATACATACGATACGGAAAATCCTTCTACCCCTTATCAAAATATATATGTTCCATCACAAGTTGAAGGTACTTCCGGATACGATTACGTTTCTATATCCGGAAGCTATGTAGTGAGAACTGTACACTTAAAGGAAAGCTGTAATGTTAGAAGCGGCCCGGGTACTTCTTATTCAGTAGTGGGAACAGCTCCTGTTAATTCGGTTTATACGTACATCTCTACGTCTGGCGATTGGTATAAGATAAACTTTAATGGTACAGAAGCTTATATACACGGAGACTACGTTTGTCTAACAGCTAACGGTAATTACCTGTATGCAAACGCCGTTTTGGCTGATATCCAAGAAAACGCTTATAATAACCTTAAAGCTTCCGGCAAGTCAATAAACGCGGCGACAGACGTCAAAATAATAAGAATAAACAGTTTTACAAATGGCACGGAACGCTGGCCTGGCACGGGCAGCCGCTGCTATGTAACGGCCAATGCAAACGTAACGGTAAAATATTTAACTTCAGGAAGCCTTTCATCATCTACAGATGTAAATATTTCCATTACGCTTATGAATTATAACGACGGGTATAAACTTTCACATACGTATTTGATAGCTGATTACAGTATGCGTGGAGTACAAACTTCTGCCGGAGGATATACCGTAACAAACAGGCGGTATGGGCACGGTGTAGGAATGAGCCAGCGCGGCGCGCAGACAATGGCATCTTCTGCATATAATAAGCCTTACAGTGAAATACTTGCATTTTACTTTATGGGTACTACAATAACAACATATGATACCACTCCACCTGCATTGCCGACGAAAGGCGAAACCCCGATATTTTCTGCGGGCTCATATAAAGTCGGCGGAAGCAATTTAACGGGATTATCCTATAGTCTTGGCGCAAACACTTTTTTATCTAATCTTTCGATAACAAACGGTTCGATTGAACTTTGGTCATCTTCGTGGGTACAAAAGACTAGCGAAACAGTAGTAACTGGGGATATGCTTAAAGTACTATATACCAGTGGGTTAACTTATCAATTGTATTATCTCGTTATTTACGGGGATGTAAACGGAGATGGGAAAGTATCGATTGTCGATCTTTTGCGTATACAAAAGCACCTTTTAGGTGTTTCATCGCTAAGTGGTGCTTACTATAAGGCTGCAGACACTTCAAAAAACAATTCTGTATCGGTTCTGGACCTATTACAAGTACAAAAGCACCTTTAGGTATTTCTCAGGTAAGCCAGTAAAGGAGAAGTATGAAACGTATTTGTTTAAGAGCTTTTATAATTAGCATAGCATTTTTAATATTTTTTGTTTCAGTTCCTGTGGCAAATGCGGCATCGGTAACTTTAAAAACAAAAGTATCGCCTGAAACAGTTTACATAGGCGATACAATTACCGTTACTGTCACATTTACAAGCAGTGATGAAGCCATAGGGACGTTGCAGGCTTCTCTTAAGTATGATGCCGATAAAATGGAATATATATCCGGTGGCGGAAACGCCGTTGAACTAAGCAACGGCAGCGGGGGTATTCTAGATATCGGATCCGGCACGGAATATACCATGAGCTACAGTTTAAGGTTCCGTGCTTTGAAAACTGGGAAAGCATATTTTTCAGTTACAAGCAGTGAAATAACTGGATTTGAAAGCAACAAGAGCGTTGGAAGTCCAACTTTAAAAACCAACATATCGATAAATACTTCAAATGATAACTCTAATGACCTTATTGAAATAACTCTTAATGGAGAAACACTCTATATTTTAAATGATCTTTCAGACTTAGACCTTCCAGATGGGTTTGAAGTGCAAGAAATATCGTTTGAAGGTACAAAAGCAGAGTCTGCATATAACGCTGCCATGGGTTTATCATTGCTTTATCTTTTAGATGAGACAAGCGCCGGCAGTTTTTATATATATGATTCAGATTTAAATTCTTTTTCTCCGTATATAAGCATAACGACAGATAATTATTATACGATTTTATCCCCGGAATATGTCCCAGAAGGGTACTCGCTTTCTACTACAGTAATAGATGGGATGACAGTTCCTGCATGCGTATCAGATTTAAATAATAAGGAGTTTACATTGCTTTATGCAATGAACTCTACTGGAACGATAGGATATTACTTTTATGATAAAGCAGACGGTACCATGCAAAGGGTATTGCTGGATTCTACTACCAGCACGTCATTTAAAGCCCCGGTGGCTTTAAATGATACACAAAATACCATTGTCATTTGTATTATGGCGGCGGTATGCGCATTGCTTGCCGTTTTAACGCTATTGCTTGCTATCAAAGTCAAGGCTAGAAAGGAAAAAAATAAATTTTAAAGGTGAAAGAAATGAAAAAACGTATTCTTACAATATTATTGGTAATGGCATTGGTCATATCTATGTTCCCTTTAACGGCATTTGCTGCAAGCGCTTCTGTAAGCGCGCCGGCTTCAACTACTGTAGGGAGTACATTTTCCGTAACAGTAAAATTTAGCGCTAGCAATATTGGTGTTGTACAGGCTACATTTTCATATGACAAAAGCGTTTTGAAATACGTATCCGGTAGCGGAACTTCTGACGGGAAAATAGTATTATACGCCTCTGCCGAAGGAAAATCTTCGCTTAGCACAACTATAAAATTTAAGGCATTAAAAGCTGGCAAAACAACTGTATCAGTCAATACCACCGAGTTTATAGATTGGGATTATAATTCTCTTGGTACGGTAAGCGCGTCGAGATCAGTTACTGTACAAACGGCGGGTACAACCACGACAACAAAGGACCCGGAAGTTTCTACAACACCTACAGTAAACCCGTTAGATACGGCAATACCGGTGACAGTAGGTGAGCAGACGCTTTATCTTTGGACTACTTTAACAGATGATATCACACTGCCTGCCGGCTTTACAAAAACAGACTCGACTTATCAAGAACAAAGTATTCAGGCAGCTACAGGTAATAACATTACGCTTGTTTATTTAACGGACGGTAACGGGGGAAACGGCAGCTTTTATGTCCTGGATAACGGGTCTTTATATAAATATCAGACTATTACTGTAAGCAAGACTTACATTATTGTTGAACCGGATAGTTCGGTAACTGTTCCAGACGGGTACACGGAAACGACTATGGATATTAATGAAACTTCCGTTAAGGCATGGCAGTCTGAGGAAACGCCCGGATTTTATCTGGTTTATGTTATGAATTCAGAAGGTGGAAAAGGTTTTTACACTTACGATACCATTGAAGGCACTTTGCAGCGTTATACAGAAAGGACAGTTACTGTAGAAGAAGAACCGGAAGAAACAACGGTTTCAACGCCGGGATTTCTTGAAACGTTAAAATCAAATTATACCATGATGATAGTGTTTGTGGCACTTTCAGCGTTAATTTTAATTTTAATCATCACTTGCATAGTGTTACTTGTCAAAAAGAGGGCTGCCGCCGGGAAACACTCCTTATCAAGCATTAATATTGAAGAATCTACGAAAGCAGCAGAAGAAATTGGTGAAACTAAGGACGCAATACAAGAACCAGAAGAGCTTAATAGTACAGAAGACAGAACCAATGATGATGCAGAAGAGCCGGAGAATTTAAATGATACAGAGGAAGAATCTGGCGAGGCAGTAGAAGAACCTAAAGATCTCAATAATACAGAGGAAGAACCTAAGGACAAAGAGTAAGATGGTTACGTTATAATTAAAAAACGCCGCTTTAGCGGCGTTTTTTATTATGCCATTGCACCCTTAAGTTTAGTTGAAAGTTTTTTAGTAAGATGGTAAAATATTTATAATTTAAGGCAACCTGGAAAGAATATTAAATATTAAAACCGATCAGAAAAAATTGAGGCTGCGCTTATGACAAAAAGTATGAAAGGAAGTATAGTTATGGCATGCAATATCATGGTTGTTAAAATTGGAGCAAGGAGAGACAAATCCCCAAAAGTTCAAGAAGTGTTATCTAAATTCGGCTGTTCTATCAAAGTTCGCCTGGGATTACATGAAACAGAAAATGTTTGTTCTGATGAAGGTATTCTTGTCCTACAATTAACCGGAGACAGAGATGAGATGTTAAAGCTTGAGAAAGCTTTAAACGGAATGGAAAGTATTAAAGCCAAGATAGTTATGTTAGATGACTAATTTAAAAATGTATTTATAAAAAAGTTCTTTAAAGGCCGTAGAAACTACGGCCTTTTTATTATTGTTATTTTTTACTGCATTTCAGCTTTTTTTCAGGTTTTTGCTTTATAACATATGTTTAGAATAGCGGGTACGTCTTCTAAATATGTACTTGTCTTTATAATATTAGGGCTAATACTTTTCATCATAGCTTCTTTCGGATATATAACCAGTTTAGGCAAAAGGAAAAGGGAGATAATAACTGTAAAAAAGGGCTAAAGGCCGGCTTACTTTAAGTTCAATTATAAAAAGGGGCATTATTGTTAAATATTTTGCTCTTTTTTGTTTATACTTTTTAACTTACGGGGAATTTATTTCATATTATAAAGTAATTAATTACTGATTAGGAGATAAATAAATGGACCAGCCTGAATACTACAATTGCAATTTTTTTCTACAGGGGCTTCCTCTTGGATGTGAAGCTACAATGACTACATTGATAGCCGAAATTTTAGCCGAAGGGTTAAGTTCTGTTCAGATAAAAGCATTTGCTAATTTTTTTACCTCTATCGGAGTGGCTATGGCTTACATAGGGTTTCAAAAGGATTTAAGCACTGAGTTTAAAAATAAATGTTTAGACAATGAAAAAAGAGGAGTAAATTATAATTTAAAGTATACGTTTGTATATTGCATATGTAAGAAAAGAATAAGTTGTTGATATCATTAAGACCCAATAATAACATTTGGGTTTTTTATTTTAGTAAAACACTTTTTAACTTTCCAAATTAAGTACGCAAAAAGCAGATCAATGAATATTAAACTTTAAGCAGGACAAAATATGGGTAAGTTTATAATGAGGATTAATCAAACATATGATACAAACAATAAAGAAAATATTTAGATCAATTAGTATAAATCAAGAGAAAGAAAGTACGGTTACAAACACAGATGACAACTGGCCGGTATCCAAGAATATTAAGCTTAATTTAAAGAGAGTTAAAAATTATTTCGAAAATGCTAACGACATCATAATACGTGAATTTGAATTAGGTATAGATCAGCATGTAAAAGCATTTATAGTGATGATAGAAGGGCTTGCCGATAAGACGATTGTAAATGAAAGTTTAATGAAATCCCTGATGATTGGCACACATATCACAGAGCCAGATAAAGGTATTGATAAAAAAAATGTTTACAATTTTGTAAAAGATCGTGCGCTATCTGTTGCAAGCGTAGAGGAAACAAAGACTTTAGAAGAGACAATTAATTTAGTTTTGTCAGGTGATGTTGCCATTTTCATAGACGGTGCACCTTCAGCAATAATCGCGTCTATACGAGGTTGTATGGGTAGAGCGGTTACAGAGCCTATTACAGAAACAGTTGTAAGAGGGCCAAGAGAAGGATTTGTTGAGACGATTTGCATTAATAAGGCACTTTTGCGTAGAAAAGTAAAAAACCATAACCTTAAATTTGAATCGGTGGTAATTGGCAACCAGAGCAATACTAATATCTGTATAGCTTATATAAATGGTATAGCAGATGACAACACAGTAAAAGAAGTGAAGTCGAGGCTTAAAAGGATAAAAATCGATGCAATACTAGAATCCGGTTACATAGAATCTTATATACAAGACGCACCTTTTTCAGTTTTTCCAACGGTAGGAAATACTGAAAAACCTGATATAGTATGTGCAAAAATGCTTGAAGGAAGAGTAGCAATACTAGTGGATGGGACGCCTATGGTTTTAACCGTACCTTATTTATTTGTAGAGGGTTTACAAAATAGCGAGGATTATTATTCCCGCCCGTTTTTTGCCTCTGTAGTAAGGTTTTTAAGGTGGGTAGCTTTCCTCCTCGCAATTACTTTACCATCTATGTATATTGCCATTACCAGCTACAACCAGGAACTACTACCGCCACCGCTACTAATAACTATTGCAGTGGCACAGGAAGGAACTCCTTTCCCTACTTTTATAGAAGCTTTAATAATGCTTATTATATTTGAAATATTAAGAGAAGCCGGTGTAAGGCTGCCAAAGGTTATAGGACAGGCCGTTAGTATTGTGGGAGCTTTAGTTATAGGCGAGGCTGCTGTCTCGGCTGGAATAGTGGGAGCGCCTATGGTAATCGTTGTAGCCCTTACGGCAATAACTTCTTTTGTAGTAACGCCTTATTACGACGCGATAGCTTTAGTAAGGCTCATGTTAACAGTGCTTGCAGCGATAGCAGGACAATATGGAATTATGATTGGCCTTGCATTTGTGCTTACGCATTTATGTTCGTTAAGTTCATATGGTATACCATATTTTTCTCCCATCGCTCCGTCTAATTTATCTGGCATGAAAGATACATTTATAAGGGTGCCATGGTGGGCTATGATTAAAAGGCCGTATAACATAGGTAAGAATAACATTTTTAGGCAAAAGACCAATCAAAGGCCAAACCAACCTAAAGATAAAAAACCATTTAAAGAGGGAAAATCTAATGGCTGAAAAAGGTAAAATCAACGCAAAAAAGCTTATATTTTTAACATTTGTAAGCAGAGTGGTTGTTACAATTACTTATTGGCCAGCGTTGAATTCTCCGCCAAGCAATCAGGATTTATGGATATCCAATATATTTTCTATAGTTATACAGTTGATTCTTTCTATTCCTGTCTATTTTTTATATAAGAAATTTCCTAATCAGAGCATCATTGAATACAGCCAAACTATATTCGGCAAAGTAGTTGGGAAGGCAATAGGTTTTTTAATAGTGTTGTTTTTTATACACATGGTGGTATTAACTTTGGGTCAATTTAATTTATTCATTACAACTGCTGTAATGCCTGACACGCCTACCTTATTTTTTACAATCAGTATGTTAATTTTCTGTGCATATGCCGTAAGTAAAGGTATTCAAGTGCTGGGGCGTATTTCAGAAATAGTTGCAGTTTTAGTAATGATATCAATTACATCATTAGCATTGTTATTATTAAAAGATATGGACATTAAAGAATTAACCCCTGTAATGGAAAAGGGAATACTACCGGTATTAAGCGGTGGTTTTACAATAGCGACCAGGTCTATAGAAGTATTGGCCATGGCGATGATACTTCCTAAATTAGATAACCCAAAGAAAGCCAAGGGTGTATTTATAAAGGGGAATTTAGTAACTTTATTATTTTGGACTGTTATGACGGTTACTATAATCGCTGTGTTGGGAATAGATGAAGCACAGAGCCGCACATTTCCATACTTTAGCATTGTAAGAATAGCTACCATGGGTAATTTTATGGAAAGAATAGACGCTATCCATATGGGAATTTGGGTTTTGGGGGTATTTATAAAAATATTTTTCTTCTATTATCTGGCCGTATTAGGGTTAGGGCAACTATTCAATATGAAAGATTATAAGCCTCTTATTATCCCTTTGGGTGCATTAATTGTACCATTGGTTGCTTTAATGGCTGCCAATGCTGTAGAACTTAGTAATTTTACATCTTATAAGATACTTACATGGTATTCGCTGCTGTATATGTTTATAATACCGTTGATTTTACTGGTAATAGGCTTAATAAGAAAAAAAGGGGTAATTAAGAAATGAAAAAGTACGTAAGCCTTTTTATTGTTTTGATATTATTGGTAGTTATCTTGTCAGGTTGCTGGAACAGTAGGGAAATTAATACGTTAGCTATTGTTGAGGCTATGGGTATAGATAAAACGGAAGATGGGAAAATAAGTCTTACATTTCAAGTACTTAAACCCGACGCTGTAAACTCAGCAGGGAGTGATGGAACTGGCGGAAGCGGGAATGCAGTAACTATTATAACAAGTACAGGGGAAACCGTATATGATGCTATCAGAAGTGCAACGGAAACGTCGTGCAGAAGGCTATACTTTCCTTTCAATAAGATAGTTATAATTGGAGAAGAGGTAGCAAGGGATGGTATCGGTGATGTAACGGAATTTTTGGACCGTAACCGTGAAACAAGGAATCTTGAGTATATATTGATCGCAAGAGGCAAGGCAGAGGATATCGTCAAAGCAACCAGCGAACAAGAGAAAATACCAGCTAAAACGATAGAAATGTTATTAGACGTTACTTATGTTACGTCTCAAAGAACTAAAATGACGCTATTTGACATACATAAAATACTTGCCAGCAAAACCGCAAGTATTTATGCACCTGGGATAACAACGATAGAGAAGGAATCAAAAGATGAGGAAATAGCTATTCCAGCGCTTGAAGACACGGCGATTTTTAATAAAGATAAATTAATAGGCTGGGCAAATAAGACGGAGACGCGGGGTTTTTTATGGATATTAGGTGAGGTTGTCAGCGGTATTATTATTGTTAGTTCTCCGCGAGAAGAGGATAAAAAAGTATCCATTTTAATAACAGGTACAGCAGTTTCGGTTATACCGGAAATAAAAGATGAAAAGCTTTATGTGACCATTAATATTACGGCGCAAGGGGGAATTGGTGAGCAGTTGTCTGAAAACGTTAATTTAACTGAAGAAGAACCATTTAAAAAACTGCAAAAAAATTATGCTAAGGCTATTACAGACGAAGTTAACGCCGCTCTTAATACAATACAAAAAGAATGGGGTGTTGATATCTTTGGATTTGGCAAGGCATTTTACCGTAAATATCCTAAAGAATGGAAAAAGCTTGAAAAGAATTGGGACGAAGAAATAAAGAATATTACAGTTAACGTGCAGGTGGATGCAAGAATTAACTCTGTGGGTATGAGCTTATATCCTGAATCATATCAACCAGAGGAATAGAGGAGCAGGATAGTGTTATGAATGTTATCTGGTGTATTTTAGTTTATATAGGAGTAGCGGCCATTTGTATACCAAGTATACTTAAAAAAAAGCATTGGATAGAAATAGTAGCTGTATTTGTTATGCTAACGCTAGGAGTTGTTCTAAGTGTGCTTCAAATCCTTGATGTACACATTCCAAATCCTAATAAAGGCATAGCGGCAATCATAAAGGCGATAACCGGACAAAAGTAAAAGTTACATTTAAATTTACTTAGTGAAAATTATTACTTTTGATTATAGGATATAAGTTCACCATTAATAAATTTTGATACTGGCCCGTGGCCGCAGCAAATGATGCATGGCTTTTGGTTAGCAACGGAAACTTCTTTAACAAGCTTTATAACTTGATTTCTCATTTCCGTAGCTTTTTTGGAATCCATATTGACGCTTTTCATTAGATACGGTGCAAGAGAATTAAATTCTGCCAGTTCCTGAGAAAAGCCGCTTATGTTAACGAGGATGTCTCCCGTAAAAATAATACCCAATTTTGGGCATATATAGACCATTTCACCGCGAATATGTCCGCCGCTGCCTTCATATATGATAAATTCCAGGCCGCTGATGCTTATCTTTCCTATCTCAATTAAATCATCATGTTCTTTAGGGGTACCATTATCAAGTATTTTAAGACGGCTTGCATCCGGAGGTGTGTAGCCGGATATTATTTGGCTTATCTTACTGTATCCTAAATTTAAATCGGTGCCTTCGCGGTTATCCGGAAGGCCAAGGTATTGCCTTTTTAAGCTGTCAGCACTTTTTTGATTTACAATTATTTCGGCATGTTTAAGTTTTGAAAGAAGCCCACAATGGTCCACATCAGTATGAGTTATATAAATTTTCACTGGTCTTGTGTCAAAGCCAGATATAATAGAATTAAAAATTTTGTGCATTTCATTCTCATAAATTGCATAGCCGGTATCAATTAATACTATTTCGTCTGGAGTATCAAATACGTAGGTATTACTGCCGCATGGCGGCTGTATACTATATAATTTAATAGTTTTGCTTAAATAAAAGCTTTCAATGTCTGCTTTAAAATTACTTCCGCGATTTTGGCTTATATAATATGCAAAACGGCGGATGTATTTAAATACTTTATTTGCATCTTCACCGTTAGCCTGCAGTACCTGAAGTATCCTATTGGATTCTGTAATAAACTGCATTGTCTTTTCAGGGGTTAAATCAAGCAGGCGCTGCATATCGTTGGCAAGACGTATATAAAATACTGTGTTGTCCAAATTTTCTTCACTGCTGTCACATTGTATGATGTTTATCTGATAAATTTCACTTATTTGGTCTAGCAAAGTTTTAATGATCTTAGGGTCTTCAATTAAAAGCCCCATTTTAAAATCCTGATACGAAGAGCCGGTAGCACTTGAGTTAAGGTAGGAGATGTTGATATGATACTTATTTAAAATTTCAAGTACGGGCAATACAGACCCGGGGTTATCCGGAATCTTCACCGATACTTCTATAACTCTGGTTTCCGTGATTTTATCGTTTATATATCCGATGTCAAAGAGGCCTTTTTCTATTTCTAATAATTTATCTTCAGATGCTACGATATCTAAAAAAAGCATGCGGGGGTCTACTGCTTTGTTGTAGCTTACTCTGACAATATTACCGCCATGTTTCGCTATAATCTTGGATGCTTTAAGAAATGCTCCGGATTTATCCGGCATATTAGTAATAAAAGATTTCCGTACCAAAATTTTCTCTCCCAATTTAGTATTCTTAAATTTATTATAAAACGTTAATGGGTTTTATACAATTGCTAAGAAGATTGTATATTAATTATTTACCTTTAGAGGTATCTTGTAAACCGTAAATTGAACTATACACTTTTGGCTAAATGTTGTATAATAAAACCGATTTTTGGCGTTTCAGAAATCAGGAGGAACTTAAAGATGTTAACTTATCCTTTAAAAGTTGCAGGGATTACGCGTAACTTACCTATCTGTAAAGTGACGGACGATTTATATATAGGGGCGTTTGTTATTTTTGGTGACGTGGAGCTAACAGTTAAATGTGCATCTGCCATGCTTGCCATAGCCCCAGAGTACGATTATATGATAAGCCCAGAAGCAAAAAGCATACCTTTGATTTACGAGATGGCAAAACAGAGCGGCGTAAACAAGTATTTTTTGGCAAGGAAATCTCCTAAGCTATACATGCGGGATGTTTTCGAAGCAGATGTGGTTTCTATTACCACGGCCAAGCCGCAGAAATTATACCTTGATGCTGACGATGCTGAATTTATGCGCGGCAAACGTATTTTGATAGTAGACGATGTTATATCAACTGGCGAGTCTATAAATGCAGTTGAGGAACTAGTAAAAAAAGCCGGGGGAATAGTTGCCGGCAAAATGGCGATTTTAGCAGAAGGTGACGCTAAAAACCGAAGCGACATTAAATATCTAGAGCCGCTTCCGCTATTTAATTCGGACGGTACAGTTAAGAAATAAATAGAAAACAAGATAAAAGTTAGCTTAAAAATTAAGCTAACTTTTTAAATATAATTTTAACATTTAATTTCGACAAAGATTGATAATTTTACTAAAAAATATTGAATTTATATATATAATAAGATAAAATATGAATAATTCATGAACAATTTTTTTATACTTTCAGTTATTTTCAAATCTATAAAAAAACTAAAAAAGGAGAGAGATCAATGGAAAGAATTTTCAAGTTGAAGGCAAACGGCACAACGGTTTCAAAGGAAATCATCGCTGGCCTCACCACTTTCTTCACGATGGCATATATTATTGCCGTTAACCCTTCTATTCTTAGTGAAGCTGGAATGGAGTGGGGGGCAGTATTCCTTGCCACTATAATAGCGTCTGTTATTGGTACGCTTGTGATGGGGTTGTTTGCCAATGTTCCATACGCGTTGGCTCCGGGGATGGGCTTAAATGCATTTTTCGTTTATACGGTATGCTTTGGGCTAGGCTTCTCCTGGCAACATGCTCTGTCGATAGTATTTATTTGCGGGCTACTTAACATTTTGATTACAGTTACTAAAATCCGTAAATACATTATTAAAGCTATTCCGAAGAGCTTACAGTATGCTATTGGCGGTGGTATTGGTGTATTCATTGCATATGTCGGACTTGTAGATGTAGGTATAATTAATTTTGGAGCCGGAGTTCCTGCAATGACTATATTAAACACCCCGGCATTATGGCTGTTTATAATCGGCCTTTTGCTTACTGTCATTCTCCTTTTGCTAAAAGTTAAAGGTGCCATACTCATTTCGATCATTATTACAGCTTTGATAGGTATTCCCATGGGCGTAACTACTACAGCTGACAGTGTAAGTTTTAGCGAAGCGGTTGCAGCACTTCCTTCTACATTTGGTACGATATTTACTTCACAAGGATTAGGCTCGCTGTTTACTGATACAGCTAAGTTGCCTCTAGTAATCCTTACAATTTTCTCATTCAGCTTGTCAGATACGTTTGATACTATAGGAACATTTATCGGCACCGGCCGCCGCAGCGGCATATTCAGCGCAGAAGATGAAAAAGCAATGGAAAGCAGCTCTGGTTTTAAATCCAAGATGGACAAAGCTTTATTTGCAGATTCTATCGCAACTTCAGTTGGTGCAATATTCGGAACGTCTAATACTACAACATATATCGAAAGTGCATCTGGTATTGAAGCCGGCGGCCGAACAGGGCTTACCAGCGTCGTCGTTTCAATATGCTTTATTATAAGCGCATTTTTGGCGACTTTTGTAAGCGCTATACCATTTGCAGCAACATCACCGGCTCTCGTTGTAGTTGGTGTTATGATGCTTGCTTCATTTAAGGATATACAGTGGACCGAAATTCACGAGGCGGTTCCAGCATTCTTTGCAGGTATATTTATGGCATTCTGTTATAACATTACATATGGTATCGCAGTGGCCTTCATTTTCTACTGCTTAGCGAAGATATTCAAAAAAGAAGCCAAAGATGTTCATCCAATTATTTGGATCGCTACAGTTTTATTCGTACTTAACTTTGTAATTTTGGCTATCATTTAGTCTTAATAGCAAAAAATATAATTAAAGAAATAAGAAAGCCGGCTTATATAGGCCGGCTTTCTTATTATAGGGCTGCTTCTATTATACTGATATAGTTTTTTATTTGTTCGGTATCAGGGAAACCGCAATACCATGAGTCGTCATTATTTAAATCCATATAATATTTAGATTTGATTATTAGTTCCGGCCTATATTCAAAGTGCAGAAAGTCGAAATGCGACCATTTTCCGCCCCAGATAAAGTAATTATTTTCAAAGATCTTAACTAATTCTTTTGGGTATGAATCGAGCCTGCTTTGGCCTTGTTCTTTTGTAGCCCACTTCCAGTAATCACATTTGTTGCTCTTTAAATCTATTGCTATACCAAAAGAGTGGGGGCTTAAAAGGCCGGTTCCGGATATGGCCCTATAATTATATGTTCCGTTTACCGGATATACAAAACTATACACATTAGAGCTGCTGATTAAAAGGCCGGATATTTCCTGAAATGCAGTTTTTAATGAAGCAGCTGCGTTGTTGTTTTTATTAAACGGGCAGTTCCTTGAACCAAGAGTTACAGTTGTGAGGCTAGCTTCTATTTTACTTTGCGAACTGCCATAAACTTCGTTTAAAAGGGCATAATTTCTTATTCTCCCAGGGTCAAAGTCTTCTTCCATTATAGTGCTGATATCTGACAGGGGGTATACTTGGCTCATTGAATCTTCTATGTCCGCATTGGCAACTTTCTCATTGAAACTTTTAACCTTCATGTCGTCGTAGACTATTTTATTTCCGGATTTCATTATTACATATATGATATTATCATCTGTCTTTTCAAAGCCTGAAATATACTCGGGGTAAGCCATCATCAAGGCTAACAGATCCCGTTTTGCCGTTATTTCATAAGACAGCTGTTGGGCGTCGTTATAAACGCTTTTATCTCCGGAAATTTGCTCTGATGCTATCAACTTTAACGTTAAAACAAGTATTATAAAAACAGATATTTCTGCTATTATTTTAAGCTTGCGCATATATCTAACACCCCTTAGATTTTTAACTTAAACAATGGATTTTCTCTTGGCTATCCAGACATAGATGATACCGGCTAAGAATATAAGCCCACCGTATCCGACTACCGGATATAAGTATCTGACCATATTGGAAAATCCTAATTGCCCTACGATAAAAGCTAGTAAAGTCGTAATTATTACGAGATAAGTTTTTGAAATCCTAAACGGTATACGACGGATGAAGCCGTATAAATTCCCAACGGCAGTCGTATATACTTCCGCAAATAAAACTATGGCAAATAAAACCTTAGCTACCGGGGATATTTTACGCGCTATTTCAATCATAGGGACTTCCATATCATAAATACTCGTTATATTTGTCATTAAACAAAAATATATGGCAACCATGCATATTCCAAGCCCTAGAGCCCCCAACAGTGCACCCCAAAATAGTTTTTTCTTATCTTTGGCAAGGGGCCCCATAGGCGTTAAAACCGCAATTGCAACGACTAGATTATAGGATGCATAGTTTATCGAGGAAACCAGCCAGTTTGGCGTTGCACCACCTATATCGCTTGCAATCTGTATCTCACTATTGGTAATGGGATTGTTTAGCAAGCTATAAATGGAGATAAACAGCACAGAGACTATAAGAAAGGGAACGACATAGCTAATAGCATTGTAAACTCCTTTAGTACCTGTGATAACTGTAAAAAGGGTAAGCAGGGCCATTGCAAGTGTTCCTAAGATTGGAGAAATTGAAAATTGTTCTTTAAAAATAGCCCCTGCCCCTGCAATCATCGCCGATAGCCCGGCAAATAAAAATATAATTATAATTACGTCTATAAAAGAGCCGCAAACGTCTCCATTAGTATAAAGAACTATGTCGACGTGCGACTTAGCTTTTAAATTCCTTCCAAGCATTAGAACAGTATAAGCAACAAAGAAAAATAAAAAGGTTGATATGGCTATTCCGAGTATGCCAATAATTCCATAGGCATTGAAAAATCTTAGTACTTCTTGTCCGGAGGCGAAACCAGCGCCTACGACTGTACCGATATAGGCTGAGGCAATTGTAAATATGCTAAAAGACGATGTGTTGGTTGTTTTCATATATATCCTTTTTTTCCTTAATATTAATAATTACTAAGGGAACTTCTATATTATTACATAAGCATTTTCTATGTGTTTAAATTGCCAAGATGAGTCATGCAATTCCAAGTGGAATATAGTAAAAATGAAAATAAAAAAATGTTAAAAAGTGATTTTTTATAGCGCATGTTATAAATTGGTAAAAATAATTTTTAAAAAATATTCCAAAAAATTCAAGAATTCAGTCGAATTATATAGCAAATGACAATTATTGGGCAATACTGCCAAGTATTTTAAGTAAATTTAAAGACCAGACGGATAAAAATCCGCTATGCAAAATGCTGACTAATAGCTTAAATAGGGTGGGCAGTATTTATTTTTACAAAATTTTAAGCTTTTAAATATGGAGAGAAAATAGCATGGATTTTGGTGTTTTGACGGCTATTATAATTGGTGGGGTGATGGGTGAGTGTATACGCCATCTCTCTTTTAGTCTAATCAAAAATCGTAATGGACAGAGTGCAAGCGTACTTTTAAATAGCCGTTTAGGTTCGTTCTTATGGATATTAGTTGGGGCACTAGGGAGCTTCATAATTTCCATATTTATTAAAGATTTAATTACAAGAATTGAATATATAATGATTTTTTTTGTATTGTTAAGTCTTTCGGCGGTAGATTTAAGTATAAGAAAAATACCAAATGAACTTATTGCAGCTTTATTAATAATTAAAATTGTTTCAATTGTAGTTATAGGGGATTATGAGTCTATTTTACCTGCATTAGCCGGTTTACTTGCGGGATTTGTTATTTTTCTCGTTCCTTCACTTTTGAAAATAGAAATAGGCTGGGGAGATGTAAAACTAGCGGCGGCTTCGGGGTTTTGCCTAGGGATTATGGGAGTTTTTCAGGCAGTTTTAATAATGGCGGCGGTCATGGCAATATATTTTATCTACTTACTTATCAGTAAAAAAGGAACACTTAAGACCAAAGTAGCTATAGGACCGTCATTTTCAATAGGAATGATGTTAACACTTATTTTTCCACTGTCAATGGTTATTAAATAAAAACAATAAAGGAGGAAATATCATGAACTTCAAAAAGATCATTGCAGACGAAAATGGACAGGGTATGGTCGAATATGGCCTTATATTAGGATTAATAGCGGTGGCGGCAATAGCAGCGCTGGTTATTTTAGGGCCGAAGATCAAATCGATGTTCGATGCTGCGAATTCCGCACTACCTTCTTGATGAAGAGGTTTTAGCGAAACTAGCAAAAATAGGCTATAGCGGAAAGGAGGCGGTTACTATAAAGGCTAGGAGTATCTATCTATTAAAAAAAGAAGAAGGCCAATCCATTGTGGAAGCCGCCTTCGTAATCCCGCTGATTGTTTTGATACTATGCGGTATTTTAGACTTTGGCTGGATTTTTTCCAACCAGTTGACAGTGAACAATTACAGTAGGGAAGGCGCCAGATATGCTATCGTTAACAGCGATGCCCAAGATCTTACTTATCTTGTTACTGAGCGCATAAAATCGGTTTCAGGGCTTGGAGATGAAGCCGATATCGGCATTACTGTGGAGGTTAACCAAGAAGACGTGAAGGTAAAAGTCACTAAAAGTGTAAAAGTATTGACACCTATTACCGGTATCTTCTTACCAGATCAGCAGATTACCGTCGAGTCTACCAGTATAATGCGGATCGGCTAAGGAGGAGGCTACCTTGTTTAAGAATATTTTACACCGGGAAAATGGAGCTGCTGCTGTTGTGGCAGCTATAGCTTTTACGGCAATGTTAGCTGTATGTGGGCTAGTAATTGATTTAGGTTCAGCTTACATCCAGGAAAGTACGACTCAAAACACAGCAGATGCTGCGGCTTATGCGGGTGCTACGATACTACCTGCCGCAGTTGACGATGATGAGCAGATACAGCTAGTTAAGGATACCGTTAAAGAGTATGTCATAAAAAATGGATTTAACGAAGAGTGCATAGAAACGGTTGAACTAGAAGACATTTACGATGGAAATTATTATGGAGTGCGCGTTAAGTTAAAAAAAGAAGTATCATATGGTTTTGGATCTATTATTGGGGTAGATGCAACTACAGTTAAAAAAATAGCAAAGGTAAAGTTAGATCCTGTGACATCTTCGACTTCTGTAGCTCCGCTTGGGATTGAAGTTAGCAGGCTGTCACAAGCGATGGAAGAAAATCAATGCCAACATATCGTAATAAAGTATGGTTCAGGGGATAGTACAGAAGGTTTCTTTGGGGCCCTTGACTTAGACGGCATGCAGGGCGGCGGCGCACAGGATTTTGCAAGTTGGCTTGCTTTTGGGTATAACGGCGTGTTGAATGTAGGAGATATACTACCTATAGAACCTGGTAATATGGCAACGCCAACTTATGATGCTTTTACGACACGGTTTAACCAATGTACTCATTATATTGGATCTGGGGGATGCACTGCCGAACATTTTGAAGCCGATTGTCCACGTGTTGTAACGTTAATAGTTTATAACTTTATAGATAGCAAAAATATTGAGGTAGTAGGATTTATATCGTTTGTATTGGAAGGTATCAATGAAGATGGGGAAATAATTGCTTCAAGGGTAACATTACAAACGGACGAAGGAGATACAGATGGAAATTTGGGAGGAATCAACGATTACGGAATATACCGTGCACGTTTAGTAGAATAAGCCAGGAGGGAAAGCTTGAAAAAGATTTATTTGTTTGCAATATGTATGGCTATTATAGTAGGCATTGCTGTCTACTTTTTTGCATCTTCGCTTGAACAAAATATAAATTCTGAGTCAAATGATTTAGGGCAGGTAGTAGTCGCGGTCAGCGATATACCAGCTAATACGCTTATCACAGAAGATATGGTTGAATTAGCTGAGCTGCCGAGCCAAAGTATAAATTACCGTGCAGTTACCAGTTTAGATCAGGTACTAGGCAAGATAACCAAATATCCTTTGCTTACTCAAGAACAGGTACTTTCACCAGACCTTTTGGAAAAGGGAACAGAGAATGGGTCGCTTTCTTATACTTTGGACGATGGGAAAAGGGCTATATCAGTTTCTGTAGACGATGTTTCCGGAGTCTCCGGATACATTGCCCAGGGAGATTTTGTAGATGTGGCTGCAACTGTAATTTTATACGATGAAACGGGGAAAAGCTATACAGCTTCTACTTTAATAGCAGAAAATATACCGGTGCTCAAGACCGGCGTAAAACAGTTAAGTTCTACTGATTCCATAAGTGAAAGCTATACCACTGTAACTCTTTGCGCCACACCGGAACAGGCTTTAAAGATAAACTATGCAGCAACAAACGGCAGTTTATGCCTGATACTTAGACCGGTATTGGATAACAAGGTAGTTAATCCGCCTAATTATCCGTCTTCTTAAATTATGAATTTAAGATTTTAATTTAAATATATTATCAAGGATGGTGCGCGTTAATGGCAAAATACAAGGTATTGGCAGTAGTTAATAGTGAGGAAATGCGCCTTATTCTTCGTCAGGAGATAGCTAATGAAGAAAGCTTAGTTTTGCTGGGCTTTTCTGCTTTAGATAATTCTTTGCTCACTAAAATAAATGGGTATGCTCCTCATATAGTTTTATTGGTCCAGGAAGAGGGAGATACCGGCATGATGGATATTGCACAAAGGATATATCAAGGTTTCCCGGGCTGTGCCGTGGTTCTTCTTAGCAATAAAGTGGACATTACACTGATCAATAATGCTATGCAGGTTGGCATAAGGCAGGTTGTAGATAGTTCAGATTTAAGTACATTGAACGATGCGTTGCTAAAAGCCGCAGTTTTCGAGAGAGGGCGTATAGGCGAGGCCGGGCGCGAACCGCACGTTATTTCTATATATGGAGGCAAAGGGGGAGCAGGGAAGACCACTGTTGCCGTAAATCTCGCTGTCGCACTGGCGCAAACAGGCAGGAGGACAGCTTTGATAGACTTATGCCTGACATTCGGGGACGTTTCAGTGCTTTTAAACATTTCTGCTAAAGATACAATATCAGAGTTAGTACAGGAAAAATCCTCTTTTACTATCGACGATATTAAGAGTTTCAGCATGCAGCATTCAAGTGGGGTAAGCGTTTTAAGTGCCCCATCGTCTCCGGAGCTTGCAGAGTATATAACGCCTAAGCATGTCGAAGCTTTAGTTAATATCATGCGGCCGTATTATGACTTCATAGTACTTGACTTGCCGAGCGATTTAAGTGAAAGCACTTTGACTGCCATAGAAAACTCGGACGATATAGTATTGGTGTCGCGGCTGGACATCCCAAATCTTCGCGCTGCAAAGGCTATGTTTAATATATTTAATAAGCTTCAGCAGGAGGAGAAAGTTTTGTTATTGCTTAACGCAGACCATAAGGCTATTTTAACTCATAAAGACTTCGAAAGGGTTTTGGAACGCCCTATTTCCTTTGTTTTGCCAAACGATGAAAAATCGCTTCAGTTAAGCCAGGAAAGAGGTACCATTTGTTATGGGCATGCCCCGGTCAGCTGTTTCGCAGGGGATGCGGAAATTAGCCAGCCATTGGGTTGAATAAATTTAACAGGAGGGACACATGGGTTTATTAAAGAGATTTGAACAAAATGCCAACGAAACTCCGGTTAAGGAAGGGGCGCAGGAAGCTCCTAAAGCAAAGGCAAATGAAGCTTATTTAAAATTAAAGGAACGTGTATGGGTTAAGACCATAGAAGCCTTAAATAAGGAAAGCAATACAGACGCACAAGTGGTAAAAGACAAACTAGATGAGATTTTGCAATTTGAGGCAGAAGAAGTAACCCGCCCAGAGCGCAACCGCATTGCCACAGAACTGTTTGACGATATTATGGGTTATGGTCCGTTGGAAGTATTATTATCAGACCCTAGCATTACAGAAATTATGGTAAACGGATATGATAAGGTATTCGTTGAAAGGCAAGGAAAACTTCAGCTATCAGATGTGACCTTTAGAGACCAAACGCATGTGTTAAACGTTATAGACAGGATAGTTTCGTCTATTGGAAGACATGTTGACGAGGCGAGCCCTATGGTAGATGCAAGGCTCAAGGACGGTTCTAGGGTAAACGTTATTTTACCGCCGCTATCTCTTGTGGGGCCGGTAATTACGATACGAAAATTCTCTAAAACCCCATATACTGCTAAGGACCTTATTAACTTTGAATCTGTTTCTCCTAAAATGATGAGTTTTCTCGAGGCTTGTGTAAAAGGCCGGTTGAATATAATCGTATCCGGCGGAACAGGAAGCGGAAAAACGACTCTATTAAACGTATTATCAGGTTTTATATCCGGGAATAGGCGTATAGTTACCATAGAAGATGCCGCAGGGTACAGCTAAACCAGGCACATGTAGTTACACTTGAAAGCCGCCCTGCAAATACAGAAGGAAAGGGGCGGGTTAATATCAGGGATTTAGTGCGAAATGCACTTAGGATGCGACCAGACCGTATTATTGTCGGTGAGGTGCGTTCCAGCGAGGCGCTTGATATGCTTCAAGCAATGAATACGGGACATGATGGTTCTATTACCACTGCGCATGCAAATTCGCCCAGAGACACGATAGCCCGTATTGAGACCATGGTTTTAATGGCAGGCATGGATCTGCCTCTTTTTGCCATTAGAAACCAGATAGCATCTGCCGTTGACATAATAGTTCAGCAATCCAGGTTACGGGACGGGACACGTAGGATTACCAATATAACAGAGGTCACCGGTATGGAAGGGGACGTAGTGAGCATGCAGGATTTATTTGTCTTTGAAACGCAAGGACAGATGGATAGCCTGGGACGGTTTAAAGGGCATTTTAAAAGCACTGGCATACGACCGCAGTGCTTAGATAAAATAAGGAATAACGGCATAGCCATTTTTGAAGAGTGGTTTAGCTAAATATTAGTGAAGAGGTGGCTTTAGGATGCAAAATATAATACTGGCTGTTTTAGCTGCATTATTCATATTTTTTGTTATTATTTTTGTACTTGCATTTATAAAAAGGGATAAAATCAGAATAAAGCAACGTCTCGGGGCCATCGCAGGCACCGAAAACAAGCCGCATCCAGTTAAGAATAAAAAAAAGAGCGAGAGAAAAAGAAACCCGGTATCCAAGGTATTTGCAGAAGAACTTTCTTCAAGCGGGATACGTATGCGGCCAGAAGAATTTTTGACAATTTGGATACTTGCTACAACTTTACCGGGAGGGATACTGTTACTTTTAGGCGCACATCCTATCACTATCTTCGCTATAGTAATTTTGGGTATTTTGTCTCCGATTATTATAGTAAAACGGGCTAAAGACAAGCGCCTTATACTTTTTGAAAAGCAACTTGGCGATGCATTGCTGTTAATGAGCAATTGCCTGCGCGCAGGGCTTACTTTCCAGCAGGCTATGAACAATATTGCACAGGAAATGCCAGATCCTATTGCCAAAGAGTTTGACCGCACGATAAGAGAAATTCAATTTGGCGGTAATATCGACACGGCTTTGGCGAACATGGTTCAAAGGGTCAAGAGCACGGACCTTATGCTTACGATATCAGCCATTCAAATCCAGCGCCAGGTAGGTGGTAATTTGATGGAGATTTTAGAAAATATTTCGGTCACAATAAAAGAAAGGCTTAAGTTAAAAGACGATATAAGGGTAATGACTGCATCCGGACGTATAAGCAGCGTGGTTGTCGGCCTTATCCCGGTGTTTATAGGCGGGCTGCTTATGATCATAAATCCAGCTTATATAAAGACTTTCTTTGATACTACGATGGGCATAGGCATGTTGATTACCGCTACGGTAATGGAACTGATAGGCTTTATCATCATTAAGAAAATAGTTACTGTTAAATACTAAAAGGAGAAGTTATAGTGGTATTTTTAATTATAAGTTCATCAGTTTTCGCGCTGTTTATTACTTTAATATGTTTTTCCGGCAAAATAAGAAGGGAAATGACAAAAAAACAGCAGCTTAGACATATGCACAGGGAGACCGTGTATGTTGATGAAGAGCTTGAAAAAAGCTTTTACTAAGATATATTGAGCCGGCTTTAAAAATGCTGCTGTCTCAATTTTCAAAAGATTTTTAAAGGCTTAAACAAGGACTTGGCTAAAAATAAAAGCCGTAATATGCAGTTGGAAAAAGATCTGCATATGGCGGGCATTAACCTCCCTGTTCATGAATTTATGTTTCTTAAAACTATGAGCAGTGTCGGAATACTTTTCTTAGGTATTTTTACCGTTTTAATTTTAAACGTAGACGCACAGATCAAACTGCTTATAATACTGTTCGCAGCTATTGCCGCAATTCTGGCTCCGCGTTATTTCATTAAATCCAGGGTAAAGATAAGGCAGCTTAATATACAAAACCAGATGCCGAATATTATGGACCTTCTTAGTGTCAGCATAGAGGCGGGGCTTAGCTTTGATTCGTCACTGTTAAAAGTTATAGACCGGTTCAGCGGACCTCTTGTCGACGAGCTTAATCAGGTGTATAGAGAGGTACAGATGGGGAGGCCAAGGAGAGAAGCGTTGTCTGCCTTAAGCCAGAGAAGCAACGTTTCCGAGCTTCAGACTTTTGCATCGGCTGTCGTGCAGTCTGAACAATACGGAACGCCAATGAAAAACGTACTTCGATCACAGGCGCAGCAGCTTAGAATAAATAGGAGGCAACTGGCTCAGGAAAAAGGGATGAAAGCCCCGGTACGCATGATGCTGCCAATGGTAATATTCATATTCCCGGTTATTTTCATTATATTGCTTGGGCCGACAATAATTAATGTACTTAAATAAGGCGGGGAAAATGCATTTAAGTGTATATTACAAGGAAAAGTTAATTTTGGATAAGGTAAACATTGCACAGTCAGTTTTTTCGCGTTTTAAGGGACTTATAGGCAAAAAAGGACTTTTGCCGGGCGAAGGGCTGATTATAAAACCTTGTAAACAAGTACATACATTTTATATGCGTTTTCCCTTAGATATTTTATTTGTTGATAAAAAAATGCAAATATTACATATTGAAACTTTGGAGCCTGGTAAGGTGGGGAAATTTGTGAGTAAGGCTCACTTTGTTTTGGAAGTGCCGGTAGGCACTGCCAACGATTTTGGAATATTTACAGGAGATTATTTGAAGATAGAGCAGTTAATTTAAGTAGGAAATGGAGGTTTAACGCTTATGAAGACAGATGATTTTCTGGGACAGATAAGGGAAGGGCAAGTTAAAGAAGAGGCCTTAAAAAAATATTTAGGAACATACCGTACAAAAGACGTAGATCAATATATCGAGAAGTTATTAAGCAGGATCCAGAGTATGGAGGCTATGTATAACGAAAGATATGATGAGATGCGTACGAATATTTTTGGTATAACAAAAGAACGAGACGAGCAAATAGAAAAGGTAAAGGCACTTCAAGAAATTGTAAAAGATACTTCTAAGTATCTAGAAAAAAAGGGGCTGATAGCTTTATCTAAAGAGGAATACAATGCTATAAAGAGTGCAGAAGAAAAGCTTAAACACGATCTTTCTTCTTTAAACGAAAAGCAAAAAACACTTAAAAATGAAAATGAAAAGTTAAGTAATGAACTTAACGAAAAGCAAAGAAATCATGCTGATATAAAGGATAAGATAAAAATAATTGAGCAGCTAAATAATGAAATAAATTCTTTAACTAAAGAAAATGACGAACTTAAATTAAAATTTAAGGCTCAGAAAGCAAATGAAGAAACCTTTAAAGGGCAGATCGAATCAGCGGTTAAAGAGGCAAAAGATCAAGCAAAATGCTTGAAAAGAAAAGAATAAGTTTGAAACTCTTACTCAGCAATATCAATTAATTAAAGGGATGAATGAACAGCTTATTCAAGAAAGGAGTGGTGAAAAAAGAAATCGCAAAGCAGCAGGAACATTTCGAAGATGAGCAAAAGGCTATCATAAAAAGATACAGGGAGATATTCTATAACCAGCGGGAATGCTTAAAACGCTTACAGGAAAGCTTTTTAACTTCAGTTAGATATATGGAAAACCTTATAGAAGGGGATACGGTAAAACATCTTCATTTAAAGGAGATAAATAAAAAAGATCAGTATAAAAGCCTAGTTTAATAAAAAAGCGCCTTAAAAACTAAGGCGCTTTTTTATTCATGTATTTTAGTCGGGCTGTGATTCAAGCATTTTTGCCGTTTTTACTTTTCCCTTTGTAAGTGATGCCACGGCCGCAATTAACGCGATTATGCTTGCGGCGATAAAGGTAATACGAAGTGCATAGATAAAAGAATACTGAGTGACAAGTTCTTGTAAAAGTCCTTCATTTGTATACAATACATTGGCGCGGTTTGAGAAGAAGGAGAATAATGCGCCGGAAATCCCTACGCCAGTAACCATGCCGATATTTCTTGCAGTTGCAAGCATGCCGGATGCAATTCCTCTATTTACTACCGGTACATGATTCATTATAGCGCTGTTATTAGGTGTTTGGAACATTCCAAATCCAATGCCGGTTATTATCATACACATTATTATATACCAAATAGGTGTAGATACATTTAAATAGCTTAAAAGGAAAAGTCCTATAGCCATAATCCCTACTCCTGCAGAACTTATGAAACGGGTGTCGAACCTATCCGATATATATCCAGCGGCAGGAGCGACTATCAATACTGCAAGAGGCATGGGAATGTAGAGCAGCCCTGACATGGCAGGGGTAAAGAGCCGGACAGTCTGCAAATAAAACGGTATCAAAAAGATCATTATATACTGTGCCATGTAACTAAACAGAGCCGCAGAGAGGCTTGCTGAAAAGACACGGTTATTAAACAGCTTTAAGTTTAACATAGGGTATTTGGTTTTTTTCTCATATTGTACGAAAATAACAGCCAATATTACACCGGATATAAGCATTGCAGCTACGAGGTAACGGTTCATTCCTTCATTTAATTGGTCTAGAGGGAGTAATATAAAAAATAGCGCTGCAAATATAAGAACGCTTCCCGGTATGTCCAATGGCGCGGCAGGAGCTTTTTTATCTGAAGGTATGAATTTAACAGCAAGAAATATACCGATTATTCCGATAGGTACGTTTATATAAAATATGCTTTGCCAGCCAAGTGTACCGGCGAGAGTACCGCCGAGGACAGGGCCGGTAGAAAGCGCGACGGCAACGGCAATTGCAGTTACGCTAAGCGCTTTACCGCGGTTTTTTGCAGGGACATGCTGTGTTATAATAGCTGAATTTGTAGAAAACATCATGCCAGCACCAATAGCTTGCAAAACACGAAGAGCAATAAGCATTTCTGCAGATTTGGAAAGCCCGCAAAGTGCGGACCCTATAGTAAATATAGCAAAACCTGTTATGTAAACGCGTTTTTGCCCATATAGATCTGATAAACGCCCGAAAAACAGCAATATACTGCTGACTACCATTAGATATGCTGCTATAACCCACTCCACAGTTGCCAGAGGCACGTCGAAATAGCTTTTTATTACTGGTATAGCAATGTTGACAACGCTTGAGTCTAATGCGGACATAAAGGTGCCAAGTGCTACTGAAAATAGCATCAAACCTATTTTTTCATTTTTCATTTTATGTTAAATTCCTTCCGAAACATAGATTATCTAAATGTACTTTACATCATACTTTAAGCACGAGGGCTGGGTTTGTCAATACATAGTATCATCCTAAATCATTTTATATTACATTGCATAAAATATATTTTAACACTATATGTTATAATGTTTCTATAGATATTATAATATAATTATTAATACATGGTTTAATATAAAAAATAATAATAAGATAACGGGAGGAATAAGTAATGCAGTATAGAAGATTTGGTAAAACGAATGAGATGGTTTCAGCCTTGGGGTTCGGTTGCATGAGGCTTCCTCTTATTCCGGGCGGTGACACGACAAAGATCGATGAAAAAAAAGCTACTGAGCTTATCAGGTATGCCATTGATAACGGAGTTAACTATATAGATACAGCGTATACATATCATGGTACGGGTATGGCAAAAGGGGGCGAGAGCGAGCCATTTGTCGGCAGAGTTTTAAAAGATGGCTATCGTGAGAAGGTAAATCTGGCTACTAAGCTTCCAAGTTGGCTTATTAATAGCCGAGAAGATATGGATAAATACTTAAACGAACAGTTGAAACGGCTAGATACTGATTTTATAGATTTTTATCTTGTTCATTCTCTTAATAAAACGCATTTTGATAACGTGAAAAAGTTGGGTGTGGGCGAGTTTTTGGATAAGGCGATAAAAGACGGAAGGATAAAGTATGCGGGATTTTCTTTTCATGACAATAATGAGACGTTTAATGAAATAGTAGATTTTTACGATTGGTCTTTTTGCCAGATACAATATAATTATTTAGACGAGGATTTTCAAGCAGGGATAAAAGGCCTAAGGTATGCAGCAAAAAAAGACTTGGGCATTACGATAATGGAGCCTTTAAGGGGAGGAAAACTCGCCGAAGGAATTCCCAAAGAAGTTGAAAACGTTTTTGGCAAGGCCAATATAAAGAGAAGCCCGGCCAGCTGGGCCCTAAGATGGGTATGGAATCATCCACAAGTATCTACGTTGTTAAGCGGTATGAACTCAATGGATCAATTAACTGAAAATTTGGATATAGCTAATGATGCAAAGCCAAATTCTTTATCGGAGGAAGAGTTAAGAACTATTAAAGAAGCAAAAAATGCATTTATATCAAGGACGCGGGTCAACTGTACGGCGTGTGGATACTGTATGCCATGCCCTTCCGGAGTGAATATTCCGGCTTGTTTTAACTTATACAATAACTATCATATATTCGGAAGAGAAGACGAGTATAACTTCTTTATTGGACCAAAGCACAGGGCGTCTTGCTGTGTTGAATGCGGAAAGTGTGAAACACATTGCCCGCAGGGCATTTCAATACGAGAAGAACTGAAAAAAGTAAAGGCGCTATTTGAATAAACCAATGAGGTAATAGTATGAGCAATGAAAATAGGATTTTAAAGGAAATATACCTTGCTGGAGGCTGTTTTTGGGGCGTAGAAAAGTATATTTCAAATATTTACGGCGTTGTTAAAACCGAAGTTGGATATGCGAACGGAAACACTGAAAATCCCACGTATGAAGAAGTCTGTTACAAAGATACAGGACATGCTGAGGTCGTTAAAGTTATTTATGATGCTGATTTGATAAGCCTTAAATTTTTACTTAAGCTTTTTTATGAGGTTATAGACCCGGTGTCTTTAAACCGCCAGGGAAACGACGTCGGCATACAGTACCGCACCGGAGTATATTATGTAGACGATGCCGATAGGAAAGTAATAGAAGACTCTATGAATGAATTAAAGAGAAGTCTTAATAAACCAATCGCTATTGAAGTTTTAAAACTTAAAAATTTTTACCGGGCAGAGGAATACCATCAAAAATATCTGGATAAAAATCCTTATGGTTACTGCCATATTAACTTAAAACACTTTGAAAAAGCAAAGCAATCAAGAGACTTAAGCCTAAAATATGGCCCGCGCTCCAAAGAAAAACTTAAAGAGACGCTCACTAAAATGCAATATGATGTAACGCAGCATAGCGTAACCGAACCGCCTTTTGCAAACGAATATTACGATAACTTCAAGGAAGGCATCTATGTAGACGTAACGACAGGAGAACCGCTTTTTGTCTCGAGTGACAAGTTTGATTCAGGATGCGGATGGCCAAGTTTTTCAAAACCAATAGATTCAAGTTTGATCAAGGAACTGCCCGACAACTCATACGGTATGAGGCGTTTGGAAGTAAGAAGCAAAACGGGAGATGCCCACTTAGGGCATGTCTTTACCGATGGCCCTGATTCATTAGGGGGCTTAAGGTATTGTATAAACAGTGCTTCACTTAGATTTATACCACTGGAACAGATGGAAGAAGAGGGCTACGGGGATTTTATATACTTTATAAAGAACAGGAAAAATTAAAAGATATTTGGTTTTTTATAAGTACTATTTAAATGCCATTTGTTTGACATGTCTTCGAATCTGCCTTAGAATAAAGGTGCGTTAAAGCCTAATTTTTTATGAACGGCAGACCATAACTAGGTAAATTCGTAACTTCGGCATGCTTATTAAATCCGATCCGACGGCTAATCTCGTAAGCATTGATAAAGGCATTTTTGAATATTATTTTAGTTTTTTATGCGCTTGCGATCTTTCGCATGCGTTTTGATTTTTATTTATTTTTTGGAGGTGAACATTAGGATGCATGAAACTAACATTGTTAATTTAGGTATAGGTTTTGCAACAGGGAGAAAAAGCTTTCAAAGGGTTTTAAAAACATATATTTACAACTGGAAGGAAAGCGGGCTGACTACAGACCAAAAAGTTAAATTAAATCTATTGATTGCTTATGATGTAAAATATTCAAATACCAAAAGAACCGATTATACTAATATAAATAATGATCTGTTAAGCATGATCGACGAGGTGTTTTTTATAGGAAGGGAAAAGATAAGGCAGGAGATAGATTTTCTGGTTGGAAATAACGTCGTCGATTTAAATGAGGCAAAGCGTTTCTTTTGCGGCGGGTATTCCGGCCAGCGTAATTCCGTTATTTATTTTGCTATAAAGAATAAAATAGACTATTTAGTTTTTTTAGATGATGATGAATACCCTATAGCAGTAACCAAAACCAGGCACACAGCACTTTGGAGCGGGCAGCATGTTTTAAATACCCACCTGCATTATATAAAAAATGCAGATATAACGCATGGCTACCATTGCGGTTATATCTCTCCGATACCATATATTAGATTTGATGATGTTTTAACAGAAGCTGATTTTAGGATGTTTATTGAAGCAATAAGCAACGATATAGTCAATTGGGATACGATTAAAACGGTTATGAACAACGGCGGTGCGACATATGCAGATACAAGCGTGCTGATCAAAGATACAGCAGAAGAAGTAGAAGAGGTAAACAGGGCAAAATTTATTTCCGGCGCTAATTTATGTATCAATTTAACAGAACCTGAACGTGTCAATGCCTTTTATAATCCTCCTGGTGCCAGGGGGGAAGACACGTTTTTAAGTACGACTCTAAGCAACCGAAAAGTCTTGAAAGTGCCATGTTATACCTTCCACGATGGGTTTAGTACATATAACCATTTATTAGACGGAGTACTTCCGATTAAATTAAAATCGGCAACAGCAGATTCTAAAGCGATAGTATTGAGGTTTTACCGGGCTTGCATTGGCTGGATAAGGTATAAACCATTGTTCCTTTACATAACTAAGAGGGAAAATTACTTAAATGAAATAGAAAAAATCAGATCGAAATTAGAAATTACCATACCTAAAGTCTGTGAATTTTTTGAAAATGAAAATTTTAAAAATATATATAAAGAATTAGAACGGTATCATAGAAATGTCGAAAAACATTATGCCGATTTTCAAGATGCACAGAACATATGGGGAAAAATTAAAGATTTTATAGATTAACGTATCGCTATTAAAGTAAATATAAAGTATAATAATATAAAGTTGAAGATAAGGATGATATAAATATGCTGTATTCAATTGATAACGGTAAAGTATATGAAGCAGATATTAAAAATGTAACCATAACAGATCAGCATAAATACTTCGGTTTTATAAGCTACGACAAGAGTGAAACAGTATTGCAAAAATTTGGATTTAACGGCAGGTTACTAAAGGATTTGGCCGGGAACAACGCTATGGCATTTGAAAACCATGAAGGATTTGATTTTATTTGTGTAAATGTACTAAACCGTAAGACTTTAGCCGCTCAGACAGAGAGAGTATATATATATGTACGCAAAGAAGTAATACTATTTATATCTAAAAATGTTACTTTACTTGAAAAAATGATGCGTAAAGTAATAGATAACGAGAGTTTAAATACAGGATTTAACAGGATATTAAGCACTTTTTTTGAAAAGCTGACTGCTAATGATGTGAATGTGCTTGAAAAAATAGAACAGGAAATTTCTAATTTAGAAAATGCACTCATTGCTTCTAAAAAAAGAGACTGCGTTAAAGAAATAATATCTTTACGTAAAAGGCTGATGGCGTTTAAGCGATATTACGAACAGCTTCTAGACGTATTGGATGAATTGCAGGAAAATGAAAACAGTATCCTTAATGAAAATTCGCTTAGGTATTTTAAAATCTATACTAACAGGGTAGACCGCCTGTACCATAATATCTTAAACCTTAGAGACTATGTAACACAGGTCCGCGAGGCCTACCAGGCAGAAGTGGATATAGGATTAAACAATATAATGAAAATATTTACGGTAATTACTGCAATCTTCCTGCCGCTTACTCTTCTTGTCGGCTGGTACGGGATGAACTTGCAGATGCCTGAGTTTAAATGGCCGCTAGGATATCCTTTAGTTATAGTTTTGTCAGTTGCTATAGTCGTGTTTTGCCTTACATACTTTAAAAAGCACAAGTGGTTCTAAATATTGCTTATTAATTTAAAAGCCGCTAATTTAGCGGCTTTTTATTATACGTTATTTGTTTTTTGTTTTATAAAAGGTTCTGGCTGGGTGTTAAATACACTTGAATGGGGAGGGATAGATTTAGTAAGCCAGACGTTTCCGCCTATAACCGAGTGATGCCCAATTTCTATGTTGCCTAAAATCGTTGCACCGGAGTATATAATGACATTGTCTCTTATATCCGGATGGCGCTTAATGCCTTTTATCGGGCGCCCGTGTTCGTCTAACGGAAAACTCTTTGCGCCAAGTGTTACACCTTGATATAGCTTTACATTATTTCCTATGGTGCAAGTTTCACCTATAACGACGCCTGTACCATGGTCTATAAAAAAGCTGTTTCCTATAGTAGCATTCGGGTGTATGTCTATTCCAGTGATAGTATGCGCGTATTCTGTCATTATGCGGGGGATTATAGGTATATTAAGGGTAGCTATCAAATGAGCTATACGAAAGATGCTTATAGCCTCGAGAGATGGATAACTTAAAATTATCTCTTCAAATGATTTAGCAGCCGGGTCGCCTTCGTATGCCGCCTTTATATCGGAATCAAGAGTTTTTCTTACCTCAATCAATCCTTCAAAAGTCTTTATTGTTAATTGTTCCGCCATTTTTATGCAATCTTCCTGGCTTTTGAATTTAACACATTCATGAACAAGTATGCTTTTGATTATTTTAAAAAGGTTAGATGATGCTACCTTCATTTTATCTTCTATAACGGTATTGAGTTCTGAATCATCAATAGGCTGGTTATCGTAAACACCGGGCAAAATCAAAGAACGCAGCTCTTTTAAGATATCTATGATTTGGGCACGCGTCGTATAATTAAGTACTTTATTCCCAAGAAGGCTTTTCCTGTTTTCATCTGCCAAAACTGAAGAAACTTCTTTTGAGTTTTTATTGAGCCAGTCTTTTAAGTCCATTGAAAAATTCTCCTTTTATACCCCATAATATTAGCTTAATGATAAGTTAAAAGAAGACCATTGTCAACAAACATATAATTCATATAGAAAAAATAAGAATACTGATTGACAAGTGGGAACCTTGACAATATAATCATATTAAACATATATGAATTAATTTTAGTTTAACGGAGGCTATACCTGTGTCTAGAGTATTTAAAAGTTTAACAGATCTAATCGGAAAAACACCGCTTATGGAGCTTGTAAATTATGAAAAGGCCCATAATCTAAGTGCTGCGATCCTGGCGAAACTCGAGTATTTTAACCCAGCTGGCAGTGTAAAGGACAGGATCGCAAAGGCAATGATAGAAGATGCAGAAAAAAGAGGTATGCTAAAAAAAGGCTGTGTAATTATAGAGCCGACAAGCGGAAATACCGGTATTGGCCTTGCCGCAGTAGCAACTGCAAGAGGATACCGCATAATACTTACTATGCCGGAAACCATGAGCATTGAAAGGCGAAACCTATTAAAGGCCTATGGAGCCGAGATTGTATTGACTAAAGGGGAGAAAGGCATGAAAGGGGCAATAGAAAAAGCTCAGGAACTTTCAAGCCAAATACAAAACTCATTTATCCCCGGGCAATTTGTAAATCCGGCTAACCCAAAAGCCCATGAGATGACTACAGGCCCGGAAATATGGGATGATACAGCTGGGAAAGTAGATTTTTTTGTTGCAGGTGTTGGTACGGGCGGCACAATAACAGGGGCCGGCAAGTTCTTAAAAACTAAAAACCAAAATATAAAAGTTATAGCGGTAGAACCGGCAGATTCACCTGTATTGTCGGGCGGAAAGGCAGGCCCGCATAAGATACAGGGAATAGGAGCTGGCTTTGTACCGAAAGTTTTAGATACGTTTGTTTATGATGAGATTATAAAAGCCAAGAGTGAAGATGCGTTTGCAGCCAGCAGGGAACTTTCTAAGGAGGAAGGCCTGTTAGTTGGAATTTCCTCTGGGGCGGCTTTATGGGCAGCAACTGAAATAGCAAGAAGGCCGGAAAATTCAGGGAAGACGATTGTAGTTATACTGCCAGATACTGGCGAGAGATATTTGTCTACGCCGTTATTCAGCGAATAATTATAAATTAAAGGTTTTAAATGATGAAAAAAGAAGAGATAAGAACTAAGGAAGCACCAGAAGCTATTGGCCCTTACTCCCAGGGAGTAAAAGCAGGCAATATGTTATTTACATCGGGGCAGATACCAATAGATCCAAAAAGCGGACAAATCGCCGGCGACGATATTATTTCCCAAGCAAAATGTGTTTTTGAAAACCTGGGTGCTATTCTTAAGGCGGCCGGAGCCTCATTGTCAGATGTAATTAAGACTACTGTTTATTTAAAAGACTTAAACGATTTTGCAAATGTCAATGAAGTCTATACGTCTTATTTTAAAGAGCCGTATCCTGCCAGGTCATGCGTCCAGGTGGCAAAGTTACCTAAAGACGTACTTATAGAAATAGATGCTATTGCAGTAATAAGCTTAAAAATAGAAAGGTAAACAAGATGAAAGTATCGACAAGGGGACGTTATGCTTTAAGGCTTATGTTAGATTTAGCTATGAATGGCAATGATGGTTACGTTACTATTAAAAGCATTTCAATAAGGCAGGGCATATCTGACAAATATTTAGAGCAAATAATAACCGTATTAAGCAGGGCAGGATTTGTAAAGAGCGCACGTGGGGCTCAAGGCGGGTATAAATTATCGCGGCCTCCAAAAGACTATACTGCCGGTATGATACTAAGGCTTATAGAAGGCAGCCTTGCGCCTGTTACATGCATGCAAAGCGGGGAGAATACCTGCCCGAGATCATTAAAATGCGCAACACTTGAACTTTGGGAACAGTTAAACGAAGCAATAAACGGTGTTATCGACAATGTAACGCTGGCTGATTTAGTAAAAAGACAATATGCTCTTGATTCACTTTGATAAGCACAGGATGTGTTATATGCGATTTAGAAAAACTATAAAATGATGTTTAAAATTATATAAATATACTGTTAAAATATTTTAAATTAGATTGATAAAACGATTAAAAGTAGCCTATATGTGCAAAATATAATTAAAAGCCAAAAGAAGGTGAAAGATCGTTGAAGAAGTATAAAAAATCGAAAAACAAAAAAGACTCTGAATCTCAGCTCGCGATAGATGATGATGAAACACAACATTTTGATGATGAGATAGGGATGCCGGAGGACGTACGTGTGATACACAGCGGAGAAGCAAACCCGCATGACGGATAGTTTTCATCCGGCATAATAAGAGAATAAAGTGCAATGTACATTAAAGTGCAGTGCACTTTATTTTGTTTTAAGAGGAATATTATTTTATGAGGTTTAAAGCCAATAAGATGCCTTTTATTACAAAATAAACAATAATACGACATTGACAATAATGTATGGCACACAGTATAATTCTGTTAAGGAGATGACATTATGAACGATGTTAATAGTATAGTAGACAATTTACTTTTAGAACTTAGGCGCGGAACCATAGTTCTCAGTGTTTTAAGCCAGCTTAAAACTTCAAAGTACGGTTACTCGCTTGTTGAAACACTTAAGGAAAAGGGCATACAAGTTGAACCAGGCACACTGTATCCATTAATGAGGAGGCTAGAGAAGCAAGGACTGCTTAAAAGCGAATGGGAAACAAAAGGCAGCAAGCCACGCAAGTATTATGGTTTGAGCGACATGGGTAAAGAAGTCTACGATATACTTATAAAAGAATGGGCAGATATGGAAAGTACTATAGATAAATTGATAGAGAGGAGCAGATGATCCATGGAGAATAGTGAAAAATACACAGACGAATTAATCAACAGATACATATACTACGTTGTTATAAGGCTGCCTAAATCTCAGCGGGCAGATATCGAAAAGGAGCTTCGCGGGCTTATTGAGGACATGCTTAAAAGCAGGTCTGAAAATCCTTCTAAACAAGACGTTGAAGAAGTGCTTAAAGAACTTGGGAGGCCGGCGGAGCTTGCCGCCAAATACAGGGGAACAACACGCTATCTTATAGGGCCGGATTACTTTGATATATACTTTTTAGTGCTGAAAATAGTGATTGCCGTAGCAGGTTTTGGCATAGTGATTGCAATGACTGTTAAATACATTACAACTCCGCCGGCAAGCGTAATAGAGGCTATCGCGGAGTTTATATCATCTGTTTTGTCGGGGCTATTTCAGGCCTTTGCCTGTGTCACAATAGTCTTTGCTTTGATACAGTATTTTGTACCGTCGAGTGAGATGTTAAAAGGTAAGGGGTGGAAAGCTCAGGACCTTCCACCGATACCAACTAAAAAGGCAAGGATAAAAAAGGGCGAACCCATTGTTGGCATTATATTTTTAGTGTTGATATTAATAATTTTTGATGTAGCTCCGCAATTATTTGGCGCTTATGTATGGTCAGGCGATCAGATTTCAATAATTCCTGTTTTTAATTTAGCGGTACTTAATAATATGCTTCCGCTGATAAACGCCATTATACTGCTTGGTATACTAAAAGAGATATTTAAGCTTATATCATCCCGGTATACGGTTAAACTTGCAGCGGCAATAACGCTTATAAATGTAATTTCAATGGTCGTTACTATCTTTGTATTTATTTCTCCCGATGTATGGAACCAAAGTTTTGTTGAGGCGGTGACTTCCGCTTATAATATAGGTGTAAGTACCAGCGCTAAGATAAGTTATTTTTGGTCTATTTTACCTAAGATAATTGTCGGCCTCGCTTCATTCGGCTATATCGTAGATTCTATTGCGGCCATAGTAAAGTCGCTTAACTATAAAAATATTAGCGCAGTGAAATAGGAAATTTTTACAAAGGGAAGTTTGATTGAATCATATGTAAAAATATGTATAATTAAATTAAACATATATAAAAAATAAATATCAGGAGGACGGTTATGAAAAAGGCAATTTGTATATTGATTTGTCTATTTATGCTTTTTATTATAGCTGCTTGTGGAGTTACCCAACAAGTTGAGGGACAAAATACTGTTACTCCATCTGTTTCACCATCGGATACACAACTTAAAGATTCTACACAAACCCCTATAGGCATGAGCCCAGGGCCTTCTAACTCTGCCAGTATGTATTCAAGTTATGCACACATGGTCTCTTTTGACCCGGCACGCGGATGGGCAGATTTTGACTATTTTGAAATGCTCAAAGGAGATGATGCAGTAGAGTGGCTTGTAGATAATGAAGGCTATACTCTTGCAGACGCAGAGGCAGAGGTAGAGGATTTTGCCGATTCAGAGTTTATCGAGAAAAATACCAACCCACAGCTTAGGACTATTGACTTAAGAGAAATCCCATTAAAACTTATGTACCATTCGGATGGGACGATGGTCGAAGGAGCTGACGGAATTGATGCGGATTTAGAAGATCTATATAACCTTTATGAACTTAACTCGTCTTTAGTATTAGATTCGTTTTTTTACTATGTTGAAGTAGAAGACGGGGAAGTAGTTGCTGTGAGCCAGGTCTATTGGCCATAAAATTTTAATTAAAGGCGGTTTAGTTAAGCCGCCTTTTTTGTTGCAAAATTTTTTAATATTTTAAAGTCTTTAGAATAAATAAGAGGCAAATGTTACATTATAATTTTTAAGCAGCAATAAAAATTATAATAGGTAGGTATAGACTTATGGAAGGATACCAGCGTTTGCCACAGCATATAGGAATTATCCCAGACGGTAACAGGAGATGGGCTAAGAAAAACGGCCTAAATAAAGAGGATGGGTATGACCATGGTATAGACCCTGGGCTTGAGCTTTATAAGGAGTGCATCGATCTTGGCATAAAGGAAATTACATTTTATGGTTTTACACAGGATAATACTAAACGTCCTAGCGCCCAAACCAGGGCATTTAAGAAGGCATGTGTAGATTCGGTTGCTAAGATTTCAGAATACGATGCTAATCTTTTGATAGTCGGCAATACGAGTTCTCCTATGTTCCCGCAGGAATTGCTTCCGTATACACACAGGGTATCTATAGGTAAAGGCCTCATTAATGTAAATTTTCTTGTCAATTACGGATGGGACTGGGACTTAAATTATGCCGATACAAGCGGACAATTTAAAGAACCTAAAAGCTTTTCTGGAAAAATAGCATCTTCGGATATTGCAAGGATAGACCTTATTATAAGGTGGGGAGGCAGACGGCGTTTAAGCGGCTTTTTGCCTATACAGTCTATATATGCGGATTTTTATGTAGTAGATGAAATGTGGCCGGATTTTAAAAAGGAACATCTCTATGAAGCCCTTAATTGGTATCAAAGCCAGGATGTGACACTAGGCGGCTAAGGGTTTATAATAAAGATAGTTAAAATGCGGTTTATAAGGTGGGTTTTATGGTTGATATCTGTTTACTTGGATGCGGAGGTATGATGCCGCTGCCCGATAGAAGGTTGACGGCGCTTCTATACCGGTATTTAGGAAGGATGATACTGGTAGATTGCGGAGAGGGGACACAGGTCTCGATAAAACTTGCCGGCTGGGGCTTTAAGGCTATAGATGCTATTTGCTTTACACACTATCATGCAGACCACATTGCAGGCTTACCAGGGTTATTGCTGGCATTAGCTAACAGCGGCAGAGAAGCGCCGCTTAAATTATTTGGCCCGCCGGGATTAAAAAATATAGTCAAGGGCTTAAGGGTAATTGCACCGGAGCTACCTTTTGAAGTTAAGTTAGTTGAAATAAATGCTAAATCGACATACCGTATAGGGAATATATTTATAGATAGTATTTTAGTAGACCATAAAATACCATGTTTATCATATAGTTTTAATATTAAGCACCCGGGTAAATTCGACGTTGATAAAGCACGTGGCTTAAATATTCCGATAGCATTTTGGCGCAGGCTGCAAAACGGCGAAACAGTAAAAAATAATGGCAAATTATATAATCCGGGTATGGTATTGGGGGAGGAAAGGCGCGGAATAAAAGTTACATACTGTACGGATACAAGGCCGACGAAAGGGCTTATTGATTTAGCTGAAAACTCCGATTTATTCATCTGCGAAGGTATATACGGCGATAACGAAAAACTATCAAATGCCATACAAAATAAACATATGACTTTTATAGAGGCGGCGACTCTGGCAAAAGAAAGCAGGGTAAAAGAGCTATGGCTCACTCATTTCAGCCCGTCTATAAAAGATCCGGATATGTTTATAGACAATGCCAAAAATATCTTTTCAAATTCTGTTTCAGGAAAAGACTTAATGAAAAAAACTATTTTTTATGACGATTAGGACTTGTCTGTTTTTAATTCATATTGACTTTAGGATAATGCAATATTATAATTGAATTTAGTAAATTAGTAATTTAGTAAAAAGGAGGGCGAAATGCGATGAAAATACCGACAACTTTAAAGCATAAACCTGTTATAGTATCAGAGAATTATGAAAATGTAGACGGCAGATATGCTTATAATACAGATTCTAAAGGGCTCTCTTTAGGGCTGGCCCAGTGGAATGACAGGGGGAAAGTAGATATTTCCGCCAAGGTCTGGAGGCATACGGGAGAAAAATGGTCCAGGCAGTCTGAGGAATTACCGCTTCACCGGGTATTGGATCTGGCGATATTGATTTGCAGGGCCAAGCTATATTTTATGGAAGAAGCATATAAGCATAAAAAACTATACGATATTAAAAAGCCTATAATAGACAGGGTAGGTTTGCAGGGAGATGCTATGACAGTATCCGTTTGCACAGATAATGAAATGATAGACGAGGACATACAGTTATTTAACCAGGCATTAAGCAACGACGATGAATTGATCGGTGAACGTTTATTTGCATTAAGCGGGATTTTAGAGGAAATGGGTTATTAAAAGTGTCTAGGAAAAAGAGTGTAAGCATATCGCCATTTTTAGACGATGAGGGAAAGATAATAAAGATACCGTCGCCAAACAGGACTAAAATTCCGCTGCTTGAATATCTTGCAGGTAAATTTACTGTGGGAAAAATGTATAGTGAAAAAGAAGTAAATCAGATTATTGATAAGTGGCATACCTTTAAAGATTATTTTATTTTAAGAAGGCTGCTTGTAGATTATAACTTTCTTAAAAGAACTCCAAACGGAGAAAAATATTGGGTTAACGATGATGAAAAAGAGGATAGAGTATGATGGATCGGAAAAAGGAATTGAAGCTTCAGTATAAACAGATGAAACCGAAAATGGGAGTATTTATGATACGCTCAAGAGCGAATAAAAAATACTATATTATGGCTACAAAAGACTTAAGGGGTGTTGTTAACGGTACGATAGTAAGGCTTAACGGAGGAATACATGTAAATCTTGAGCTTCAGAAGGAGTGGAACGACTTTGGCGAAGAGAATTTTGTGATAGATATACTTGAAGAACTTAAATATGATAAAGACGAGTCAAAAACAGATTACAGCGAAGAACTGGCGCTGCTTCAAATGGTTTGGGAAGAAAAACTTATAAAAGAAGGCATGAAGCCATATAAAAAGAAAATTTAAGCACTCAAAATTAATATAGTAGCGGCAATAATAAAACGGCATAGCGGCCGTTTTATTTTATTATTTAAACTGGCTTTTGTAAAGTTTAGAATACATGCCGCCTTTATTTAACAGCTCTTCATGTGTACCGCGTTCAACTATTCCATCTTCATCTATGACTATTATTTCATCGGCATTTTTAACAGTTGAAAGGCGATGTGCGATGACGAGAGTGGTACGCCCCTTTGAAAGTTCATCGAAGGATTGCTGGATTTTTGTTTCGGTCACGCTATCAAGGGCAGAAGTCGCCTCATCCAGTATCAGTATCGGAGGATTTTTAAGGAAGATACGGGCAATGCTTACACGCTGTTTCTGCCCTCCGGAAAGCCTGATACCGCGTTCGCCGACGTAAGTATCATATCCGTTTTCCATTTCCATTATCATATCGTGTATTTCTGCGCGCTTAGCAGCTTCAATAATCTCAGCGTTGGTTGCATCTATATTACCATAGCGTATGTTTTCGCGTATAGTTCCGGCAAAGAGGAAGACCTCCTGAGATACGATACCTATATTTGAACGAAGGCTAAAGAGCGTAACGTCTTTTATATCATATCCGTCTATTGTTATATGCCCGCTGTTTATCTCATAAAAACGCGGGATCAAGTGGCAAAGGGTGGTTTTTCCGCCGCCGGAAGGGCCGACAAGCGCAAGTGTTTTACCAGCGGCTATCTTTAAGTTCAAGTTGCTTAAAACATTGGTTTTGTCGTTATAGGAAAAACTTACGTCTTTAAATTCTATATTTCCTTTAACGTCTTTAAGTTCCTTTGCATTTGGTGAATCTAATATTTCCGGGGCTTCATTTAAAAGCTCCTTAAAGCGGCCAAAACCAGCCATGCCGCTTGAAAACTGCTCCATAAACTGTGCAAGTTTTCGTATTGGCTGCAAAAATGCGGAGACGTAAAGTGTAAAGGTTATGAGCCCTACATAATCGAAACTTTTTTGCATTATCAAGTAGCCGCCGCATGCAATAACAGCTATATTGAAAAGGTTGGTAAAAAAATCTACCCCACTTGTGAATATGCCCATTGCAGAGTAAAATTCGCCTTTGGAAAGCTTGAATTTTTCGTTGCTTTCCATAAATTTGTCTACTTCATAAGCTTCGTTTGTAAACGCCTTGGCAACACGTGCACCGGAAATGCTGGATTCAAGCCCTGCGTTTATTCCGGCAGTCCTTTCTTTTACTTTTCTGGATGCAGACATCATCCGCCTGCGCTGCATCAACGTAAATAAGATGCCGATGGGGACTAAAACAATAATCACGAGCGCCAGCGTTACGTTTATCGTAAGCATTATCACAAATGCCCCGATTATCGTTACAAGTGAAATAAACAAATCTTCAGGGCCATGATGTGCAAGTTCCGTTATATCAAACAAATCGTTAGTTACACGGGACATTAATTGCCCAGTACGGTTTTTATCATAAAACCTAAAGGAGAGTTTTTGCATATGGGTAAACAAATCTCTTCGCATATCTGCTTCCATACGTACGCCAAGAGTATGGCCCCAGTATGCTACTATATAAGAAAATATAGATCTTAAAATATATACTAATACCAATGATCCTATTATCAAAAAGAATGCGCTGTATAGGTCATTAGGTAGCAGATTGTTCATCGAGTACCGTGTTATAAGCGGAAAAGCCAAGTCTATAATAGAAATTAAAAGCGCACAACATAAATCAAGTATGAAGAGCTTTAAGTGGGGGCGGTAGTATGATACGAACAGCCTTAAACTGCTTTTATTCTTTTGTTTTTCTGTGTTCATAAATATCCCTTATATAAAAATTATAGGCAGGAGCCTATCAAATATTATACTCCCACATAGTAATCTTGTACATCGACAAAGTAAAAAATAATGTAAGAAATAAAGCCTAAAATTATAAGGCTTCAAGGAATAGCTAATACTAGATTTGCTATTTTAGGGGTTTTTTAGTTATAATATAAAAGTATTTGTTTTATATAGTCGACAATTTAATTAAAATACTTAAACAGCGAAGGAACGTTTTAAAAGAAAAACCATTTCATAAATCTTTAATTCTTATAGCCTGGTAATCTTATTTAATGCACTTTACTTAAAAATATTTAATAACACTTAAAAATCCATTTTCGGTTATGTAAAAGATAAAAGATCGCTTAAACTGCTATGATTGCTTGAGGATGATAGAAGATGAACCAATTAAAAAAGGATTTTTTATATTGCAAAAAGATAACAAAAAGACATTCAAAGTCTTTTTACATTGCTTTTAACTGCTTACCGTCTGAAAAGAAAAGAGCTGTATGGGTGATATACACTTTTTGCCGTAATTTAGATGATTCTGTAGACATTAAAAATAATGGTGCGGATTTTGAAAAGATTACAGATGAATGGAAAGCGTTTCGTTTAGGAAATATACCGGATAAACCTCAGTGGAGAGCGCTTAGGTATGTATTTGATAGGTTTAAAGCCGCGCGCGAGCCGTATGATGATATGATAAAAGGCCAAAAACGGGATTTAGATTTCAAACAGCCGGAAGATGATGAGGCCTTGCTTGATTATTGCAGTTTAGTAGCCGGAACCGTCGGAAGGATGCTTTTGCCTGTGGTTGCCGTTAATAACAAAGAAGAACTTGAAGGCGCGGCCGAGCACCTTGGGCAGGCTATGCAGCTAACAAATATCCTGCGGGATGTGGGAGAGGACCTGACTCTCGGAAGGATTTATTTAAGTAAAAAAACTATGAATATGTATGGCGTTAGTGAGGAAATGCTAAATAGGAGAGAAGTTAAAAAAGAATTTATTGAGTTATGGGAACACTATGCCGATATGGCCGAAAAACTTTATCAAAAAGCAATTAAAAGTATTAGTTACTATGACGCTGACAGCCAAAAGGCTGTCTTAAATTCGCTTAAACTTTATAAAGCGATAATTGATAAGATACGTCAGGGAGGGTACATGTGCCTTACAAAACGATTTTCACTAAATTTATTTGATAAATTAAATATTTTATTAAAGGTGGGTTAACACGGATGCAGAATATTTTTGGGATACTGGTTTCCTTGGCGTTTATCATATTAATAATAGCTATTGCAACTTTATTGCAAAAAAGAGGAAAACTAAGCAATGAAGGCGGCAGGAAGTTTATACATATAGCAGTTTCAAACTGGTGGATAATTGCCATATTGTTTTTTGACGGCCCATGGTGGGCGGCAGCCGTACCGGCTTTATTTGTAGCTGCCAATTATCTTTCTTACAGGTTTAATATAATTAAGTCTATGGAGAGGGGAAAAGGGATAGAAGACTTAGGCACTGTCTGGTATGCGGTTTCTTTGCTCGTTTTAGCGTTATGGACATTTTCAGTTCCAGATGCCAAATGGATAGGCTTAATAGCAGTTCTTTCAATGGGATACGGAGACGGGTTCGCAGCAATTGTGGGCAAGAAATTTGGGAAGATACGTTATCCGTTTAAAAATATGAAAAAGACGCTGGAGGGCTCTTTGATATTATTTGTAGCGGCTTTTACAATATCTGCCTTAGTATTGCTGATATTTAGGCCTGAAAATGTAATTAGAGATGCGTTTATATTGGCGATGGCCGCAGCTTTAATAGAACTTATAACTCCGCTTGGATTTGACAACCTAACCTTGCCTTTGGGGCTGGCACTTTTGATTACATGGATGAATACAGACTCTTTAAATGCAGATATAATAATGGGGATTTCACTATCTTTTTTGATTATACTTCCGGCGTGGGCTAAAAAGGCACTTACATTACCTGCAGGTTTAGGAGCCTTGGTAATAGGCACAGTAATATTTTATTCGGGAGGGTACGTTTTCTTTGGAATGTTAGCTGCATTTTATATATCTTCCGTTGTTGCCGGAGCCATTGGGAAAAGCAAAAAAATAAAGGTTGCACAGTTAGTGCATCAAAGGCCAGGCACTAGAAACCTGATTCAAGTAATAATGAACGGCGGTATCGCCATGCTTTGTGCACTTGTTTATAAACTTACGGAGTTTGAACCTTTTGCCTTTGCTTATATGGCTTGCATCTCAGCAGCAGCTTCTGATACATGGGCTTCTGAGATCGGTATGTTGAGCACCAAAGATCCGAGGTCTATATTAACAGGAAAATTTGTACAAAGGGGTATTTCAGGTGGTGTGACAAAGCTTGGAGTTTTGGGCTCTGTAGTAGGGGCTTCAATAATAACTTTTATCAGCTTTTTCTATAATACGTCAAACGGGTTTTATATAAACAAAGGCTTTGTATTACTAATAGTCTTTTTAGGAGGCATAATCGGTTCTGTTTTGGACAGTATTCTAGGGGATACAATTCAGGCTAAGTTTCAGCATCCGGGTTCAAATAAACTGACCGAAAGGCCTTTTGTAGAAGGCGTTAGGACAAAATTAAAACGCGGATTTAAATTTGTAAATAACGATATCGTAAATCTATTAAGCAGTTTTGCTTCTGGCACAATTATATTACTTACCGCAATACTTTTAGGGTAAAGGTATATTAAATAAGCCTCAAAATTATTTTGAGGCTTATTTTTGTATATTTATCTATACACATTTACAAATTTAATTGAATATAGATCGCATATTAAAAGATCGTCTGAATCTATCGGCTGCAAAATAATGTAACTTGCACCAACTTCGACAAGAGTTCCTATCCTGTCTACCAGTGCTCCAGATGTTCCAATCAAAAATTCTACCCGCATATTTTGACCTATGAAATTTGTAAGCAATCCGGCAGTATAATATGGGCTTTCTACCGTTGTAGGCGCATTACCGGCCTGAGGCGCGAGTGCATATGAGCTGGCCATATTATTAGAATTACTGGCAGCAAGTTTTGAACGCCTTTTAGGTATAGTTGTCATTGACGTAGATTGGTTGCTGTTTGGCATCTGGCTTATTTGAGTTCCGTTCTGCATTTGAGCGCCAGACATTTGATTATTAGTCATTTGAGAGCTTGGCATTTGGTAACTTTGAGCCTGACCACTTGAGTTTTGCATCTGGTTTTGCATCTGGTTTTTCATTTGATTTTGCATTTGTGATTGCATACAGTCACAATTACATTGATACTTCATATTTGAGTTGTTTGAGCCGTTATAGCATGAATATATCATAATTTTTAACCCCCTTTCTTAATATTTATGTCAATGCATATAGCGATGTAGGCTGATAGAAACAATGTTTAAATATTCTATTAAACTGTACCCCTGTTCTATTATATGGGAAATACGAAGGGCAATTTGGATCAAAAGGGTTCATATACCAAAGCGTTTCTATGGCCCCTGGATGTACGTTGCCAGCAAGAGCCCAATCTGCGATATCATAATGTATTTGCTCTGGAACCATATTCCATATGTTTTGCGGATTAGGTTCACCGTTTATAGTTGTCATATAACATGTAAACTGCCCGGGCTGTTCCAATATAAGCCTTAAATCACCTTGACCTGTACGCAAGTATTCGCCGTAGGCCACATGTACTCTGTCCATTATTGTCGTCGCTACAGCTTTCATGCCATTTTCTCCCTCTCCGCCTGCTTCGCATTTTATCATACGTGCAAACATTTCTCTTGTTGACATAGGCATAGTTGTTTCACCACATCTTTCTCAGCTTTTAATAAATTTTGTCGAGTAATTCTGACATTTATTTATAGTATATTAATCAAAAGTGCGAATTGATAAAGTTTGTTGAATAAAAACGAAAAAAGGGGAGGAACACTTAAAAAAGCAGCGTGCAGTTTTTTACTAAGCCTTTTATCAAAATTATGGACGATTAATGCATTAGGATTTATAATATCAGTATTAAGACATAAAATGCAAAAGACATTTTTGAAAGGAATGATTTATAAGTTGAACAATTTAGAAGAGATGAATTTAAAATTAAATTCGCTGGTTATTTTTAAAAAATTATTAAATGACAAAGTTATAAAAAAACTTTCTAAAATGCTTAGTATTTCAGATAAAAGTTTACTAGAGCGTGTTAGCAGCTATTCTTCTTTTGCAAGTGAGCTGTTTTTAGAAACGGTTAACTTAACGGATTATATTTTAAACCTTGTTTTTGAAGATGAAAATTTATACGTGTTAAAATATATAAAAAATGATGTCGATGCAAAACTTGAAAAGAATTTAGAAGACGAAATAAATATATTGGAAAAAATATCACGCCTTACCTCTATAGAAGTAAAAAATAACATAGATTATAACGGCTACTTGCCCGAATGGGAAAATGAAAACTTAAATTTTTTATCTTTATACAGGCAAAGGATAAAAAATATAACTACGTTTGGATATGGCATTTATTCAAAATATCATATGTTTACTGTAAAGGACGGCAATATTTCTCCTGTCAGGTGGCCGGATCAAATAACAATTTCCAATTTGGAAGGTTATGAGGAAGAGCGAAAAGCCATCGTAGATAACACAATTTCTTTGCTTAAAGGAAAACCAGCTGCAAACGTGCTGCTTTACGGCGATGCGGGGACGGGGAAATCGTCTACCGTTAAGGCCGTCGCAAATGAGTTTAAGGATAAAGGCTTAAGGCTGATTGAGATCACGAAGGAGCAATTTGGTGAAATCCCGGGTATAATAGAGGAGTTAACCCAGAACCCGCTTAAGTTTATTTTATTTATAGATGACCTTTCTTTTGAAAGGGACAGCGATGATTTTAATGCATTAAAGGCAGCCTTAGAAGGCTCAGTTTTTTCGAAAACACCGAACATCTTGATATATGCAACGAGTAACAGAAGGCATCTTGTAAAAGAGTCGTTTTCTGATAGAAGCGGGGATGATATCCATGTAAACGAGACCATACAGGAGCTATGTTCTCTTTCAGACAGGTTCGGCCTTTTGGTTAGTTTCTTTAAGCCGAATAAAGAGCTTTACTTAAAGATAGTACATGGGTTAAAAATGCAGTATGGCATAAAGATGAATGACGCAAAATTAGATTTCGAGGCAGAAAAATATGCGCTTAACCGAGGAGGCCGTTCTCCAAGGGCGGCACGCCAGTTTATTGAATATATAAAAAGCACAGAGGATGATTAAAAATATATTTTAAAAGCTTCTTTAAACCAAGAAGCTTTTAATTTGCAAAAATTTCACCTCTTTAATTAAAAAGAGGTGAATATATGATAATTTTCAGACAGGTTATAAAACCTTCTGAATGTAAGATATATGCTTAGTTAGTCGCTCTTAGAAACAGCCAGGGCGCTTAATGTTGCATTAACGATTGTGAGCCCAGGAGTTATATCAATACACGAGTTAGTAGACAACACTACTGAATAGGTGTAGGTGGCAGGATCTAAATCACTGTCGAAAAACTGAAATGCGAAAGACTCGGATTCTAACGCTGTTGCAAGAGTTGAAAAAGTGTAAGTGGAACCTATATGAGCAGGCGCGCCATTTTCTCTGGCACGGTAAATTTCAAAGTTTAAAGTAACTGAAATACCGAGCGGGAGAGAAATGATACTTGTGAAATTTAGTAATATTGAAGGGTTGGAAAGCCGTGCTGCATTAATTGTTACACTTACTGCGTTTAGTGGGTCTGCAGATAGTGTATTTATGATAGAAAGCGGACCAACACCTCCAGTAGCTACGTTTAGTACAGCTTCTTTATTTGAACATGAGTTAGTTTGTGATCTAAAACAACAATTAGACATAAAAATTTTCTCTCTTTTTTATATTTAGACAGGCAAATTTTAAAATATATTGTCTGTACCAGTCCAGTAGTATTTTACTCTGTATATTTGTCTTTTGTTACTATACAATAAAAGAGGGTATATATTTTAAATTAAAAGATAAACGTTTGTAATAAAAAAGAGCCATCTATAAAATGGCGCTTTTTTCATATCATTTAAACGTTTGCGTTTTTATTTTCATTTCGCTTATCTATCATACTGTTTCTGAAATATAAAATTATATCTGTTAATACCATAATTGAATTAAGTATATAAAAGAATATTACATAGTTAACGCTTCCTGATACAAGCTTGGAAGCTACGCCACAGAGATACCCGACAAAGACGACAAATAAAAACATTATACTTTTTCCTTTAGCGGTTTTTGCTCTAAGGCTTTTTGCTATAGATGCCGGCCATGCCACACCGAATAGTAATACCATACACATCTCCAATATTTCTTTCACATTGAGCCTCCTTAAAATTACCCTTAAAAACTTAAATAAACACTTGAATTTTAGTATACTACATATTTTAGTTAAATCATATAAGCAACCGTTTGCTGAGCTTGATAAAAATATTTAATTTTGTATTGACAATAATGATATACTGATGTAATGTAAGTAAGTACTTACATTAATGTGTTAGGAGTAAGGAATGAACGAAACACGTGAAAGGATAGTTTCAGCGGCAATAGAACTTTTTGAGAAAAAAGGTTTTGCTGCGGCTACAACTAAAGAGATAGCCGATCTTGCAAAGGTTAGCGAGATAACTTTATTTCGGCATTTTGAAAGCAAGCGCAACCTTTTTGACCAGGCTATAAGGGGTTCTATGCGCCAGTACAGGGTAAGGGATTATCTTAAGAATAACGTAACTTATGATTTAGACCGCGACTTAACAGCCATAGCATATCATATGATGGAAACGTATAAGCAAAATTCGCCGTTACTCAGGATGATAATGCGCGATATGATAAGAGGTTCTGTTCCGGAGATGGATATAAAGCATAATGAATATTGCCTTAAAAATAACTTGATTGAATATTTTTCTGCCATGAAAGAAAAAGGTAAACTAGATGCGGACCCTAAAATGGCGGTAAAATTTTTTGTAACCAATATCACGGGGTATTATATGAGGGAGTTTTTCGCTAAAAACGACCATGAAAAAGATGAGAATAAATATTTTGATTGGATGCTAAAAAAAGTTATCAGTGTACTTAAACCTTAGGGTTTAACATAAATTTATTAAGTTTTTAAGAAAGGATTAAATATGAATAAGCTTTTTAAGTATATAAAACCCTATAAGTGGGCAGCTATACTTGTTGTAATTATGACGACCATACAGTCTTTAAGCCAGCTATATTTGCCAAACCTTATGTCTGACATCATAAACAAAGGCGTAGTACAAGAAGATATAGGATTTATAATTCAAACCGGGCTTGTAATGCTGGGATATACGCTGATAGTAACAGTATGTACTATAATTGCCAGGCTGTATGCAGCAAAGACATCTGTAGGTTTTGCGAGAGATTTAAGGAGAGACATCTTTAAAAAGATTGAGGGCTATTCGTTAAATGAATTTGATAAAATAGGTACCGCTTCTTTGATAACGAGATCTACCAATGACGTTACGCAAATACAAAATGTTATGGTAATGATACTAAGCATGCTTTTATCCGCACCGATAATGTGCATAGGCGGAATCGTGATGGCAGTTGATACAGACGCAGGGCTTTCTTGGTTATTAGTTGTGATAATCATATTTATGTCGCTGGTTATATTGCTAATTGCAATGAAGGCAATACCGCTTTTTAAGTCTTTGCAGAGAAAGATAGATAAAGTAAATCTTGTTTTGCGTGAAGGATTAACCGGGATACGTGTAATACGTGCCTTTAACAAAGACGAATACGAGCAAGAAAGATTCGATGAAGCAAATAAAGATCTTACGAATACTTCAATAACAGCGTATCGTTGGATGGGCGCAATGTTTCCGGCTATTATGCTTGTCTTAAATGTTGCGATGGTTGCGGTAATTTGGTTCGGGGGCCATCGTGTCGATGCAGGGCAGACTCAAGTTGGCGATTTGATGGCTTTTCAGCAATACGTAATGCAGACCATGTTTGCTCTTATAATGGCAACTATGATGTTTGTAATGCTGCCAAGGGCAACCGCCGCCGCAGAACGCATAAACGAGATTTTTGCATTAAAACCAACTATTTTAGATACTACGGATATAGCGCCTAGAACTCAGCTAAAAGGTTATGTAGAATTTAAAAATGTAAGTTTTTATTACCACGGGGCGCAAGAGGCAGCTATTTCAAATATTTCATTTACCTCTAAGCCGGGTGAGATAACTGCAGTTATCGGGGGCACAGGGTCCGGTAAATCCACCCTTGTCAAGCTGATACCCAGGTTTTACGACGCAACTGAAGGCCAGGTGCTTGTAGACGGGGTAGATGTTAAAGATTATCCGCAATCAGCACTTAGGGCTAAAATCGGCTTTATACCGCAAAAAGTAAACCTGATGAGCGGAACGATAGCAAGCAATATCCGTTATGGCAAGGAGGATGCGACAGACGAAGAGATGCTTAAAGCAATTGATATAGCACAGGCCACAGAATTTGTTTCAGAATTAAGTGATGGGATAAACGCCCCGGTCGCACAGGACGGAACAAATTTTTCAGGGGGACAAAAGCAGCGTTTGTCAATAGCGAGGGCACTTGTCAGAAAGCCGGAGATATTTATATTCGATGATAGTTTTTCAGCACTGGATTTTAAAACAGATGCAAAGTTAAGGCAGGCTCTTTTAGGTGAAATAGAAAACGCTACGGTGTTTATAGTTGCTCAAAGAGTAAGTACTATTATGAGCGCAGACAACATCATAGTATTAGACGAAGGCAAGGCTGTTGGGCAGGGAACACATAAGGAACTTATGAAAAATTGCGCTACATATAAAGAAATAGTTGCATCACAGCTGTCAGTGGAGGAACTTAAATGAGTGAAAATAGAAATAAAGAATATAAAAATATAAATAGCAATTTTAACAAGGGCCCTAAAAGAGGTGGCCCGGGAGGCCCAGGAGGGCCTATGCACGGTATGCCTATTCAAAAGGCAAAGGACTTTAAAGGCGGATTAAAACGCCTTATGACTTACCTCGCAAAACATAAAGTAGCGTTGATACTCGTAATAGTTATGGCAATAGGCAGCGCGACGTTCTCGATTTTCGGGCCTAAGATATTAGGTAATGCTACGACAGAACTTTTTGTACCAACAGCTGCAAAGATAGAGGCGATGGAAGACTTAAAAGAGATTTTGCCTGAAGATGTCATAGATAAAATAACGAGCGGCGATCTTAACGAGCAGGAAATAATGGGCTTGATTCAGCAAAACGTAGATACGAGCAACCCAGAGCAGATGTCTATACTCTCTTCCAGTATGCAAAAGGTGGAGGAAGCAAACCAGTTAAAAATAGATTTTGCAAAGATTGCAAATATAGTATTATTAGTACTTATACTATATGCGATAAGCGCTTTGTTTTCATTTATAATGCAGTTTGTAATGGCTAAGACATCACAGACTATCGTATACGATATGCGGCGTCAGATAGATGAGAAATTAGCCAGGCTGCCACTCAAATATTTTGATGGGCGAACGCATGGAGAAATATTATCAAGAGTTACTAACGATATAGATACGGTCTCAACGACATTAGCTCAAGGTGTTACGCAGGTAATATCGTCTATTACGCTTTTGATCGGCATAATAGTAATGATGTTCACTATATCGTGGATTATCACTCTCGTAAGTATTGTAGCACTGCCACTAAGCATGCTTTTGGCGCAGATGGTAATTAAGAAATCGCAGAAGTATTTTAAAGGCCAGCAAAAGGAAATAGGTAATATAAACGGCCATGTAGAAGAAATGTATGCGGGGCATACAATAATAAAGGCGTTTGGCAAAGAGGAAAAAAGCGTTGAAAAGTTTGATGAAATAAACGAGCGTCTTTATACTGTCGGTTGGAAAGCGCAGTTCCTATCGGGAATAATGATGCCGATAATGAACTTTATAAGCAATTTATCATTCGTATTTGTCTGCGCGATAGGCGGTGTTATGGTCATTAATGGCAGAATATCAATAGGCGATGTTCAGGCGTTTATACAGTATTCAAGGCAGTTTACCCAGCCAATTATGCAGGTAGCACAGATAGCAAACGTGTTGCAGTCTACAGTGGCTTCCGCAGAGCGTGTTTTCGAAGTTCTAGATGAAGAAGAAATTTTGCCAGACAGCCACGATAATATCATAAGATATCCCAAAGGTGCAGTTACTTTAGAGCATGTGTCCTTTGGATACAAACCGGGCGTAACTGTGATTAAGAATATGAATTTATATGTTGAGCCGGGAGATGTAGTTGCTATAGTCGGCCCGACGGGTGCGGGAAAAACTACCCTTGTAAACCTGCTTATGCGTTTTTACGAGGTAGATACTGGCAAGATTACAGTTGACGGAGTGGACATTAACAGTATACCCAGAGACAACTTGCGGCACCAGTTTGGTATGGTTCTACAGGACACCTGGCTGTTTGGGGGAACAATAAAACAAAATATTGCTTATGGCAAGGAAGATGCTACGGATGAAGAAATCATAAGGGCAGCCAAGATGGCGCATGCAGACCACTTCATACGTACTTTGCCGGATGGATATGAAACCATATTAAATGAAGAAGCATCGAATATATCCCAAGGCCAAAAACAGCTCCTGACGATTGCAAGGGCACTTCTTGCAGACCCGCCTATACTTATATTAGACGAAGCTACAAGCAGTGTAGATACACGTACTGAGGCATATATACAAAATGCCATGATAGAATTGATGAAAGGCAGAACAAATTTCGTAATCGCGCATAGGCTTTCGACAATAAGGGATGCTTCTACTATATTGGTCATGAACGAAGGTGAAATAATAGAGCAAGGCAACCATAAAGAACTTATGGCGAAAAACGGCTTTTATGCAGATCTTTATAACAGCCAGTTTACAGGGAATAACGTGGCCTAATAACTTTAGTTAATGTTATAAATTAAAGCGCGCTTAGAGAAAATTTCTTAGGTGCGCTTTTTTGATTGGAGTTTATATAATCTTTATATAAATATTTTTTATGAAATTATAAAAAATATTTATTGCATTTTGATTATTGTTTGTTATAATTGATGTTGGTTGTATTGACAATGGTGTCAATAAGATCAGCAAATCAAAATAAAATTTATATAATTTTTATTTATTTCAAGTAATTAAAAGGCTCAAAGATGAACCAGTGTGTTTTCTTTGCGCCTTTTTTATTTTTAGTAGGGGGTTTATCTATGGATACAATCAATTCAGGCGACACGGCATTTATGCTTATATCATCAGCGTTGGTACTGGTTATGACACCGGGGCTCGCTTTATTTTACGGGGGCATGGTTAGGCGAAAAAATGTGCTTAATACTATGATGGGCTCCTATGGAATCATCGGTGTCGCCTCCATAATGTGGGTTCTTATCGGCTATACTTTGGCATTTGGCCCTGACACTGCCGGTATAATAGGCAACTTAGACTGGTTTGCTTTAAACGGCGTAGGTGGTACTCCAAATGCAGATTATGCCGGCAGTATACCACATCTTTTATTTGCGGCTTTTCAGATGATGTTTGCGGTAATTACTCCTGCATTGATAACAGGTGCCGTAGCTGAAAGAATGAAGTTTTCTCACCAGATGATATTTACAGCGGTATGGTCTATCATCGTTTATTATCCGCTTGCACATATGGTTTGGGGAGTAGGAGGTTTTTTGAGAAATTTAGGAGCATTAGACTTTGCAGGCGGAAACGTAGTTCATATAAGTTCCGGTGTGTCCGCACTTGTCGCCTGCCTCATGCTCGGCAAACGTAAACATAATGATATGTCGCAATTTGTGCCGCATAATATTCCGTTCGTGCTTTTAGGAGCGGCGATACTTATGTTTGGATGGTATGGATTTAACGCCGGAAGTGCTCTTGGCGGAAATGCAACAGCTGTTCATGCTTTTATGACAACAAACACAGCTGCGGCAGCCGCCTTAGTATCATGGATGATATTTGATAAAATATTCAACGGGAAATCTACAGCACTTGGTGCAGCGACAGGCATCGTAGTAGGCCTTGTGGCGATAACCCCGGGTGCAGGCTATGTGCCTATTTGGGCATCTATTGTTATTGGGTTTATAGTTAGCCCGCTTTGTATGTTTTTTACGACCGTTGTTAAACATAAATTTAAATACGACGATTCGTTAGATGCTTTTGGATGCCATGGAATAGGGGGTATATGGGGAGGAATTGCCACCGGATTATTTGCAACCAGTACAGTTAATTCTGCGGTTACAAGCGAAGGCCTTTTCTTCGGAGGATCGCTGCTTCTTCCGCAGCTTGCATCCATAGGCGTAACAATCGGAATTGCAGTTGCAGGTACATTTATTATCATGAAAGTGTTAAAATTATTTAAAGGATCCCGTGTTTCAGCCAGGAATGAAAGTGAGGGGCTTGATTATTCAGAACACGGCGAATCTGCTTATCCGTCCTTTACAGGATTAGACTAAGAGGAGGAATACATAGTGAAAAAGATAGAAGCGATAGTACGTCCGAGTAAATTTGAGGATGTAAAAGAGGAACTTTCAAAGATAAACGTCAATGGCGTTACAATAAGCCAAGTTATGGGCTGCGGGAGGCAAAAAGGATGGAAAGAGGTATACCGCGGTACGGTTATAGAACTTCATATGCTTCCTAAGATCAAGATGGAGCTCGTAGTTAAAGATGAGGACCTAGATAAGGTTTTAAACGTAATAATGAGTGCTGCAAAGTGCGATGACGTGGGGGACGGCAAGATATTTGTATACGATGTAGCAAATGCAATACGTATACGTACCGGTGAGCGCGGAGACGATGCAGTGTAATCTTTATATAAGCAACTAAAAAGAGACATAAAATATGTCTCTTTTTTATATAAATTTTATTTACGTTTATTAGAGGAGTACTCGAGCCTTTGAATATCTTCAAGGCGGCCTATAGCTACTAGTATATCCTTTTGTTTAAGAACATTTTCGGGAAGCGGGCTGATATTCAGTTCGCCGTCAGGAGTTTTTATAGCCATAACGTTTAACCCATAATTTTTCCTAAGTTCAATATCACTTAGAGTTTTGTTCTCCCATTCTTTTAAGACTTCTATTTCAGCAATGCTATATTCATCGGAAAGATCTATACATTCAAGTATATTGGAGCAAGTGAGGCTTTTAGCTACACGTACGCCCATTTCACGTTCAGGGAAAACGACTCTGTCCGCACCGATTTTTGCCAATACTTTGCCATGCAGGTCATCTTGTGCTCTGGCTATTATTGTATCGACACCGAGTTCTTTGCAAAGTAAAGTTACCAGTATGCTTGCCTGTATGTCATCGCCCATACCGACTATAGCCGCATCCATATTGCTTATGCCAAGTGATTTCAGCGAATGCTCGTCTACCGCATCGACTTGTACGGCGTGGGTAACGTAGGGACTTATTGTCTCTACGATTTCTTCTTTACTGTCTATAGCCAAAACATCGTGGCCCATATCGTAAAGAGCGCGGGCAACTGAAAAACCAAATCTACCTATACCGATTACAACATAATTTTTTTTCATATAACACCTCTAAATTTTATCCAACCATAATTTTATCTTCAGGGTATCTGGTTCTTGAATCCCCTCTGTTAAGGCGATTCGACACCGCCATTATCAACGTCAACATCCCAATTCTGCCGGCATACATCGTAAGCATTATTAAAACCTTACCGAGCATTGAAAGGTGAGGAGTAATTCCGCAGGAAAGGCCTACTGTTCCGAAAGCAGATAATACCTCAAACAATACATTTTCAAAAGAGAACACTCCAATGTGCTGTTCAGTCATAGATAAAATCAAAGTTACTGAAAGCACGAGTACTATGCTTAAAATCACGATTACGATAGCACGTAAAACCACATTTGTATCTATACGTTTATGCATGACGTTTACATCTTTTTGGCCTTTTGCAATGGATAATACCAACAATAGTATAACCGCCACCGTAGACGTTTTCACACCACCACCGGTACCGGCAGGGGAAGCCCCTATAAACATGAGCAGCATTGTCAGCATTTTTGCGGCAAGGCCCATACTATTTTGGTCTATAGTATTAAAACCTGCAGTACGCGGAGTAATAGATTGGAAGAAAGATGCAAACACTTTGCCAGATGAAGTAAGCTCAGGTGATCCTATGGTTTTTAGATTATCGCTTTCCAAGAAATAAAAACAGATCGCTCCAAAGACAATAAGAAAAGTTGTAACAATCAGTACTATCTTTGAATGCAGAGAAAGTTTCGTGCTGCGCCCGAGCCTTATTTTATTGGATATGTCTAATATAACTACGAAACCTATACCGCCTATTATTACAAGTGACATAACAGTTAAGTTTACGATAAGGTCATTGGCAAAAGGGGTAAAACTTTTAGAATACCCAAAAAGGTCGAATCCGGAGTTGCAAAATGCCGATATTGAGTGGAATATTGAATAATATATTCCCTTAACCGCACCGTAAGTAGGTATAAACCGTGTACAGAGCAGTGCTGCGCCGATAAATTCTGCTATAAATGTAACGATAAGTATGCGCTGTATCATAATTACCATGCCGGAAAGACCATCTTCATTTAAAGACTCACGTATGACTATCCGCTCGCGAAGCGAAATACGTTTTCCTAAAAGTAAAAATATAAATGTTGCCATGGTCATAAAACCAAGGCCGCCGGCTTGTATTAGAATCAGTATAACAATTTGGCCAAATAACGAGAAAACAACGCCAGTATCTACAACGGTCAATCCTGTTACGCATATGGAAGATGTGGACGTAAAAAGAGCATTTAATAATCCTATGCTGTGCCTGTTTACGGTAGCTATAGGTAAAGACAGTAGTATACCTCCTAAGAGTATCATGCCTATAAATCCAAGTGCTATTATTTGTACCGGTTGAATTTTACGTAACCTTCTTGTAATACTATTCAATATAAATTCATCCTAACAATAAATTTCCGATTATTATAACATACACAGCAAAAACATAGTATTGCTAATAATTGGTAAAATATGCCTTAAACAGCTAAATACGATGTTTTTGTTAAAATATATCATTAAAGTTTGATATATCTAATTTACATATATCATTTTAGAGCTAATATTGCAACCCAATTAATTTTGGCTGGGTTTTAACTTATCACCTAATTTGTCCATAAGCCAGGCAATTACAAACCGCCTACAAAGCATACTATGCAAAGTATAGTATTTACAAGACTTACATACTCAACAGGCATAATTGCAAGTGTCGATGCGATTACGAATCCTAATATAATATGAAACGCTATGGCATAATGATTTTTAAACAAGCTGTTAATAGCCCTGGCCAGTAAGAATATAATAAACAGTATTCCTATAATCATAGGGAGTATAACGGTTAAAGAAAGGTCGGCGATTCCGGCGGTCATAGGTTGGTATAGCCCTAAGTAAATAAGTAAAGAAGAGGAACTTAATCCCGGAATAACGAGGGATATACCCCAGAGCAGGCCGCAGACGAAGAACCACCATATGTTAGGCTGCAAATTAACAGGAGAACCATGCTGTATAAAAATAAGCAGCAAATAAATAAGTATCGTACTTATAATGAGTGTTCCCCAGGCACTTTTAGGGCGGCCTTCTTTGCCCGCCTCTTTAAACATTGAAGGTATCATTCCGGCTATAAGCCCGATAAACAGCCATGTAGCAATATTATAAGAAGCATTAAACATCCACTCTACCAAGCGTGCAAGAGCAAGGAAGCCAAGTATCCAGCCTATCAAAATAGGCAATAATAATTTGGCATGGGTTTTAAATGTCTTTATTGGGTGCGCTAAAAGTTCCATCATCGGCTGATAGACACCAAAGACGACGCATAAAACCCCGCCGCTTATGCCCGGCAAAATGGCACTGACGCCAATAAGTGCTCCCTGAATGACTTGAAGAAACCATCTTGCGATTACCCGTTTTGAAAGTGAATTTGTATTTCTAGAACCAGTGGGATTGGTTATACTTTTTTCGCTCACTTATTAAATCTCCTAATTAACATTAAGCTTTAAACAATAAAACCATTATAAGATAAAATGGTTTAGCAGTAAATCATTTTTTAAATTATATGTTCTTATTTAAAACAAATATTTAAAAATACTATTAAGTTAACTAAACAGTATCATTATTTAAGTGGATCTTAAAACTTTGCGGTTTTAAAATTATAATGATATCACGTTTAACGACCAGCAGTTGGTCTGAGCTCATTTGTTTTATCTCGCGGGAAACGGAAGGACGGGCAACACCTATTAATTCTGCAATTGCCGTTTTACTGTGGCGGAGTTTAAAGGTTAAACTTCCTGCCCGCATCGATTCTTTGGAGAAATAGAGGATAAGTTTTTTTCTTACACTTTTTTGAGATAGTATTTGTATTTTATTTGTAAACATAAGGATTCTCTTGGATAAAGACGATATGTAGTTGGTATTAAACGCAAAACTTTTTTTGAGCATGCTTTCCACCTGAGAAAACGGTATATATAGTATGACTGTGTCTGTCAATGTAATTAAGGTGTATGGATAAAACGGTTTAGGTGAAAAAAGCAGCGCTTCTCCGAAGCAATCGCCACTTTTAAAAGTGCGGATTTTTATAGTATCACTAGATAAAGAGAGCTGTTCTATAGACAGTTCACCTTCAATTATAAAGCCTATGGAATTGCATTTGTCGTATTGCTGCATTATAACAGAATTTTTTTTATAGCGCCCAATTATACATGAATCAGGCTCAAGTATTATTTTAAGTTCTTGCAACGTGAAGCCATTGAACAATTCATTTTTTAAGAGTTTTTTAATAAATAAATCCATAGTAAATCCTAAAAAACACTAAAAGTGTAACAGCGGTTACATATTTTTGCTTAAATATATAATACAATGAAGTCAAGTTCAAAACAATGGGAGGTGCTTTAAAATGATTGAAACTTTATATAAAATGTCTCGTGTTAATAAAAGAACAGTTGAAAAGATCATCTTAGATGAAAATTTACATTATATACACGTAATACTAAATAAGGATGAGGGGCTGCCGGAACACTATTCAAATTCTAATATATATATGACTGTGTTGATGGGGGAGCTAGCCATCGGGCTTAATGAGCAGGAGATGCATGAGTACGGTTCAGGTAATATATTAAAGATCCCTAAAGACACTAAAATGAATATTAAAAATTTGAGTATGGATATTTTAGAATTTATTATCGTAAAAGCACCGGCACCTGAAAGATAAATTGTTTTTAACTTAAATTTATAAGGTCTTAAAGGGGAATTTTTTTACAATAATTATTTGAAGCCATTTGAAGATTGAAAATAAATATAACTAAGGGGGTTAATTTTATGGGTATGTTTTGTTATCAGTGCCAGGAGACGGCAAGAGGAAAAGGATGCGAAGTTCGTGGAGTCTGCGGAAAGACAGAAGAGCTGGCAAAACTTCAGGATCTTCTTATATACACGCTAAAAGGGATTTCATATATTATAGTCAAAAGCAAAATGGATGTATCTAGGCTGGGCGAATTAAATAATCAGATGTTAAATAGCCTGTTTATGACTATTACAAATGCTAATTTTGACAATGCAGCTTTAGAGAAACAAATAAGAAAGATGCTTAAATTAAGAGATGAGGTTAAAAAGAAGACTTTAATTAGTGAGTTTAACGATGCAGCTGCATTTAATGTTACTACAACGGAATCTATGCTCAAAAAGGCTGCCGATGTCGGTGTGCTGTCGACAAAAGACGAAGATATCCGTTCTATTCGTGAAATGATAATTTACGGTATTAAAGGAATAGCCGCATATACCGAACATGCGCTTAATTTAGGAAAAGAAAATAATGTGATTTATTCCTTCATTTATGAGGCGCTTTTCGCAGTTAATAAAGACGACCTATCAATAGACGATCTAGTTGCCCTTACTCTTAGAACAGGGGAATGCGGTGTAGCTGCAATGTCACTTTTAGATGAGGCTAATACTTCAAAATACGGAAACCCAGAGATAACTAAGGTAAACATCGGGGTTAGGAAAAACCCGGCGATACTTATATCCGGACATGATTTAAGAGATTTAGAGCAGCTCCTTGAGCAGACAACGGGTACAGGGGTAGATGTATATACCCATAGCGAGATGCTGCCTGCACACTATTATCCTGCGTTTAAAAAGTACGATAATTTTGTTGGCAATTATGGTAATGCGTGGTGGAAGCAACTTGAAGAATTTGAGTCTTTTAATGGGCCGATATTGTTTACAACCAACTGCATAGTACCGCCAAGAAGCGAAGAGATAAAAAACAGGATATTTACGACGAATTCAGCCGGATATCCTGGATGTATGCATATAAAACCCGATAAAAACGGGAAAAAGGATTTTTCTAAAATAATTGAACTTGCAAAGACGTTAAAAACACCGGAAGAAATTGAAACAGGGAGTATAGTAGGTGGATTTGCACATAATCAGGTTTTTGCATTAGCAGATAAGATAGTTGATGCGGTAAAAGCCGGAAATATTAAAAAGTTCGTTGTAATGGCAGGCTGCGACGGTAGAATGAAATCCAGGGAATATTATACGGAATTCGCAAAGAAATTACCGGAAAACACCGTTATTCTAACTGCCGGATGCGCAAAATACCGTTACAATAAGTTGGATTTAGGAGATATAAATGGAATACCGAGGGTTTTAGATGCAGGGCAGTGCAACGATTCTTATTCACTTGCGATCATTGCCCTTAAGCTTAAGGAGGCCTTTAAATTAAGGGACGTAAACGATTTGCCTATAATATTTAATATAGCTTGGTATGAACAAAAGGCAGTTCTTGTTTTGTTAGCACTTTTGTATTTAGGTTTTAAGAATATACATTTAGGGCCTACATTACCCGGGTTTTTATCACAAAATGTTACAAAGGTACTGGTTGAAAAGTTCGGAATTGGTGGAATTAGCACCGTAGATGGGGATATTGAGGCGTTCAATATCTAAGTAGAAAAAATAAATAATAAATGGAGAAAGGCAACACTGCCTTTCTCCATTTATTATTTAAAAGAGCCTAGCCAATAATTCCCAATTTATGGTGATTAAATGACAAATGGAAGATTTTGATATATAATTAATGCTGTTAAATTAATGCTAAAATATAAATATTTTAAAAATTTTTATTTGGACCTCAAAAAAATAGAACTAGTTTACGAATAATATTATTAATGAGAGGTTTGAGTTCAGGAGAGGGAAATTGGGGATCAACGAGAGAATTTTAAAGGCAGCATGTGACGAAACCGAATTCGAGAGTTTGCTTAAAGAATACCGACCGTTTATTGCCTCTTGCGCATCACGTACCGTTGGCAGATATATCGACGAGCACGATGATGAAATGAGTATTGCAATTATAGCATTTACAGAAGCAGTGAGAGGATTCCGTCCCAAATCGGGTAAGTTTTTACCATTTGCCAGTAACGTAATACGTTGCAGGTTAATTGACGACATAAGAAAAAAAGAACGTAATATAAAAACTGTTTCATTAAACGACGACTCTGAGGATGAGGAAGACATTAAAAACAGCTTGAGATTTGACAATGCTTACGATGATCCTGTTAAGCTTGAAATTGAAGCATTGACGGCGGATCTTAAAAAGTATGGTTTTGGATTTATGGATATTGTAAAGTGTTCTCCAAAACATAAACGTACTAAGCATGCCTGCGCATTGGCTGCTAAATGCATAATAGAATCTGCAGACATTCAAACCCAATTAAAACAGACTAAACATTTACCGATACAAAGAGTTGAGATTATTACGAATATATCCCGAAAAACAATAGAACGTCATCGTAATTATATAGTGTGTTTAGCAGAAATTCTTTTAGGAGAGTATGCTTACTTATCTGAGTATGTTAAATTTGTTAAAGAGGCTTAAGATATGAGAAATGTTGTTGTCGAAGTCCGAGGGAAATATGCGGTTATTCTAAACAACACGGGCGATTTCATCAAAATAAAAAATAAAGATTACAAAGTAGGGCAGAGGATTGAAACTTACTCTAAAAAGCAAGGGTCAGTGTTTACAAAATTTATAACAGTAGCTGCTGCATTTGTAGTTATACTTTTTGGCGGAGGAGCATATGCCTGCTATACTCCTTATTCTTATGTAACGGTAGACGTAAACCCAAGCATAGAACTTGAAATGAATATATTTAACAGGGTTATAGATGCCAAGGCATTGAATGAAGAAGCAGAATCTATATTAGCTGATGTTAGATTGTCTGGCTGTGATATAGATATAGCGGTTAATAAACTGGTTGGCGAGCTGATAAGTGAAGGATACTTAAACAGTAGCTCTATAGCAGAATTTATGGTAACAACTTCTTGTAACAATAAGAACTGTGCGGAAGATCTGCTTAATAAAACTATGAGTGCATTGAATGAAGAAATAGAACAAAATGATATACAGGCAAATATACAAGGCGAAGTTACTGATAAGGGCTTAAAAAAGGTTGCCGATAAATTTAGCGTTACACCTGGTGAGCTAGTATTAACTAAGTTTAATGCTCAGTCTGTAGGAAATGGGTTTAATAAAGAAGAAGATTTGACTGGTAAGCCCGTAAAGGAGATTAAGAATAATAAGGGAAATGATAAAAACGCAGAATTAGTTTCTGATAGCGGTGATTCTAGTGATAATTCTAAAAAGAACAGTAATAGTAACAACGGTAATAATAACGGTAACAATAGCAACAAGGATGAAGATAAAAATAATTCGGGAAATAATGGCAACAGCAATAAGTCTTCTGCGGGAAGTTCTGATACTAGTGTAGAAGATGATAACAATGATAATAAGGGAAATAGTTCAAACAGTAATAATTCAGACAAAGAAAAAAATAACGGAAACAGCAACGATAATAGCAACGGCAATAGCAGCGGTAACAATAGCAGCAGCAATAACGGAAACAGCAGCAGTAATAGTAACGGCAACAGCGGCGAAAAAGGGAATAATAAGGATAAAGTTTAGGTTGATAAAATAAAAAAACTTCTTAGTTCTAAGAAGTTTTTTTTATTTCAAGACATTTCATAGGTTTAATGACAAATAAGAGATATATAGCATAATTTGATATATGAAGAGGAGGTAAATAAAATGTACTATTATAATAGGCCAGGAATTAACAATGTTTTTAGCGATACATCCAGAGAAAAAGTTAGTAACTACGCGCAAAGATATGACCAGTTAAAGTTTAGAAGACAGACAGATCAGATGTACAACGAGATGCCCAATCAAACGCAAAATAACCAGTATAATAATATGCAGGTAGATATGAACGAAGCTCTTATGATAATACAAGATGCTATAAAAGGTGAAAGCGAAGATGCAGCTTTTTATGAGGCGCTAATTAGCATGGCTCCGTCAATGGAAGACAAAAGAATAATTACAGAAATAAGAAACGCTGAAATGAAACATAACAGGATGTTTAAACAAATGTATTATGAGTTAACTGGGAAAACAGTTGCAGAGGATAATAATGTTGCAACTGTGCAGCTTGCAAGCTACTGTGACGGGCTTAAAAAGGCATTGATGGGGGAACAAATGGCAGTAGCAAAGTATAGAAAAATTTTATTTGCAATGCAGGATAGAAAATATATAAACATGATGACCGAAATAATTACTGATGAACTCAGGCACTTTGGCCTTTACAATTACTTATATGCTAAAAACAACTGTAATGTCTAAATAAAGTTTTAATTTAATGTCAATTTCTACTAGCGGGTTAAAGTTTTAATACTTTACCCGCTTTTTAATTGCCTATATTTACTATATTTTGGTAAATATCTATGTTTATATGATGTTAACTGGATTTTTTTATAAAAAAAGCAGTGATTATTTGTAATTTTGTATAATTATGTGATAATATGTAGCCATAAGCTTCATCTTAATAATGTACAAAGAGGTTATTATGAAAAAAGTATTTACAGTTTTAATAACATTTTTTCTTATTATTGGCACTTTCATTCCAGCCGCTTTTGCTTCTAACAGTTATGACTTAGATGAATTATATATGAGTATAGATATACCCTCTGATTTTATGGTTTTTACAAAAGATATTAGTAACGATGATCCTAACTTAGATAAAATTGGAATGGATAAGGAAACCTTAAGTCAGCAGTTTACTGAAAATAATATTTATCTGGATGCGATAAAGATAGACCCTTCCACTCAGATAATAATCACTATGACTGAGAATTCAGGGACAAATTACATTTTCGATTTAAGCCTTTATTCAGACGAAGAAAAGAAGGACTTGGCTGAAGGGGAGCAACAGGCGGATACACTTAATCAGGTCGGTGCACAATACACCGGATACGATTTTTACGAACACGGACAAGCGAGTTTTATATGTTTCGACATTGCCAGCAGCAATAGCGAGACTGCTCTTAATTCGAAACAATATTTTACAATTATAAACGGCCAGGCGATAAGCATAATACTATACTCTTATGACGGAGCTGTTACATCTGAACAGGAAGATACTTTAAAGTCAGTTGTAGATAGCATTACATTTTCAGAAGTAAAAGAAAAGCCAGGTAATTCACTCAGTTTAAGCATATTAGTTATATCGATTATTGCCGCGATTGTCGCTATATTGGTATTTGGCATACGTAAGGCTATAAAGAAGAGAAAGAAAAAGAGAAGAAACAGGCATTAAGGATATAAAATAACAGCTAAAACATCCGGATTCCGGATGTTTTTTATATTTAAAATATAAATTAAAAGTCCTGGCCATTTAAGCCTGCTAACTTAACAAAATCAGAAAAAGAAGTATAATATATGTAAAAATATACTTAAACCTGGTTTGCGCTAAGTGCATAGTTTAAATATTAAAGGAGAAGGTATATGGAAAAACAAATCAAGAATATTAATAGCGGCAGTTAAGTTACACTACCTTTATTTGTACTTAGTCTTTATAAGATTACATAGATTTTATAAAGAGTGGCGGAGGTTTATATGAAAATATTCGATATTTTTCTGGTTTTGATATTGCTTTTAGGTATGAACTCTTGCAGTACTTCTTACAGCGCTGAAATCGAGCAGGAAGTTGAAAGCCCTAACGGAAATTATATTGCAACAGTAGAAGAATACTATTTTTACAGTGATATATATCCTGTGAGCCAAGAAGTATATATATCTGATATCAACGGTGATAATAAGAGCAGCGTTCTTATAACCTATGGATACCAAAATGAAATAGAATGGGTAGACGACAGCACGCTTAAAATTAAGATAGATAAAATATACAGTGCAGACTATTATGAAATTGAGGTGCAGGAAGATGAATGGAATTTAGGAGACGTTAAAATAATTTACCAGCAGGCATTCCCAGAAGAATTTAACGGGTATGAAGACCCTAAAACCGCTCAATTGAGTAATTCCACTATAATATTTTGATACTTAATATAGTAATATGGCATTTAAAAGAATAGTTGACGGTTATATGCCATGCGCTTATAATGTCTCGTATAAAGGAGAGTTATGTTTATGAAAAAGTTACTTGACTGGTTAAAAAATATAGGGAAAAGCATACTTAAGGGCATGCTTCGTTTTCCTGTAACTGTTGCCTGTGCATTAGCTATTATGGTTATAACCCTGATATTAATACACAATGATGCGGCGCTTAGCCAAAATACTATATCATGGCTTAACAGAATATCTTCTATATTAGCGCTGGGGATACCATCTTCCATTGCGCTTAAGCTCTTTTTTGAAAGAAAAGAAGCAAGGCCAATATGGCTTATCTGTACGTTATGGGCATCCTTAGGCATTTTATTAGTGCTTTATCTGTTCTTTTTATTACCAGAACCTCTTTTTAACGATCTTGAGACTACAGTAAGGTATCTGGGCGTTTTTTTAGCTGCTGTTGTCATGATAGTTGCGGTTCCATACCTGCCCAAGAAAGAGGGAGACGAACGTTTTGCGCTGAAACTTGTCTGGAGGGGTATTGTAACCGGAGTTTTTACAGGAATATTAATAGGCGGCATATCTTTAATACTGTTAATGCTTGATAAGCTGCTGAATGTAAATATCGGCGACAAGGCATATATAGACAATGCAGTTATATGCTCACTACTTTTTGCACCGTCTTTCTTTCTAGCAGGCGTACCGGAGAGGGGCGCTGATATTAACAAAGAACCTTTTTCGCAGCTTATGAAAGTCTTGATAGGGTATATCATCTTTCCGCTTTTAACTGCATATACGATTATAATTTATATGTATTTTATAAGGATTCTGCTTATGCAGAGCTGGCCCAGCAACATGCTTGTAAACATGGTGCTATGGTATACGGCCATAGGCGTTTTAGCGCTTTATTTCATGAGGTCGCAAACCAAAGAAAGTTCTTGGTTTAAATTTTTTGACAAATGGTATCCTAGATTTACCGTTTTGCCTATCATACTTATGTTTATAGGGCTTTTTATACGAATCGGGGCTTATGGATTTACAGAGGCAAGATACATGGTATTGGCATTATCTGTCTGGGTAACGTGTATGACAGTCATAGCGATAATACTAAAGCCGGAAAAAAGGTTAAATATAATCGCTCCTACGCTGTTTGCATTAATAGCACTGATAACGGTGTTAGGGCCATTAAGTGCGTTTAATATATCGAAATCAAGCCAAAATGCACGTCTTTATTCTCTCCTTGAGAAAAATGACATGCTGACAACTGAAGGATATTTAAAGCAGGGAACAGACGTATCAGACAAAGACAAGCAAGAAATTTATGCTATACTGGATTATTTCGATTATAACCATTCGTTAAGCGATGTCCACACCCTTGAGACAGTACCGGATGACGAAGGCTATTCCTCGATTTTAGGGTTTGAACGCCCGGAAGTCGTCGTTACACCCGGATATAAAGGCAGCCATTATATCAGCCCGGAAAATGTGCAAAATGTATTTGATGTAAGCGGATACGATTATTTCTATATGGATAACTATGGGAAAATTGAATCTACTTCGGACGAAGACGTTTTAATAGATGTAAGCGAAGATAATATTTTCACTATAACTAAAGACGGAACTAACATATACAGCAAATCGCTAGATGAATATGCCAAGGAGCTTGATAAAAGTTATACCGAAGGCAAGGTATATACTCAGGATGAGCTTACCTTTACTGATGAAAATAATTTGGTAAAAGTAAAATATATGTTTACATATGTTTCCATAGAATATTCAGATTATGAAGAACCAACTTATTATATCGATTCACTTAATGTGCTTGTCGATATAAAATAAGTTAAATAAAATCTTTAAAAGAGCTACGGCTAAATCGTGGCTCTTTTTATATTCGTATAAATAAGACCGATTTAGAAGAAAATAACAATGTTATTTTATTTTTAAAGGAGTTTAAAATGGGAGTAGTAACTAACATAAATGATTCTTACCAAAAATGCATAGACGCTTGCAGCAGATGCAGCCGGGCTTGTTATGAATGCTTTGAGGCTTGCCTTAATGAGGCAGATGTTCAAGAGAGGACAAGCTGTATAAAGATACTAGCCGAATGCGCAAGGATGTGCGAGACGTCTGCTCTGGGAATGTCCTCAAATGCAAGATTTGCAAAGGAACACTGTAAATTATGTGCTGATGTATGTAATGCCTGTACGCAGGAATGCTCAATGTTCAGAGACGAGCATTGTCAAAAATGTGCACAGGAATGCAGGAGCTGTGCCAACGAATGCATAATTATGTCTGGTATGTAAAAACAACGGATCAGACTAGAGGAAGTATGTAAAAGCTATATTTATCCTATAAATTTTATTATTTAAAGAGAAGGCAAATGCTAGATGAGTTATTTAAAACCGCACTAAAGTCTTTAGTATCGATAATAATCTTATTTATACTAACGCGTATAATGGGGAAAAAGCAGATATCACAGCTGACATTTTTTGATTATGTTGCCGGCATATCAATTGGCTCAATCGCTGCATCATTTGCAGTAGATCCATCAGTTGGCTATTTAAGAGGTATTACAGCTATAATAATCTATGCTATTTTTCCGATTACATTATCCTACTTTACTTTAAAAAGCTACAGGGCAAGAAAATTGCTGGATGGCATGCCATCAGTAATCATTCAAAATGGAAAAATACTTGAAAACAATTTAAAGAAGACAAAATTAAATGTAAATGATTTACTTGAAGAATGCAGGCTTAAAAATGCTTTTAATATTGCAGATATCGAATTTGCAGTTTTGGAGACCAACGGTAAATTAAGCGTACAGTTAAAAACTGAGAAACAGCCTCTTACACCAAAAGACATGGATATTAAAACAGCTTACAGAGGATTGTGTATTAACGTAATTATAGATGGAGAAATTTTTGATGAACACTTAACCATGAGTGGAAAAGACAGAAAATGGCTTATAGATGAACTTAGTAGCCTTGGAGTTTTTAATTATAAAAACGTTTTACTGGCGTATATTGATGCAAACAAAGAACTAAATGTACAGCTCAAAAATAGTGATATTAATAAAAACCCGTTTATGTAATTGAAAATACTGTTACTTATATAATCGTATATATGGCAGATAATATAAGTAGCAGTTATTTTTTAAAAAAAGGAAGATTTATAAAATGAAAAACGATACGTTTAATAAAAAAAGCAAGAAACCCATTGGGAATCATAAAAATGCTGCTTTGGCAAACAATGAAGGTAAAAAACATATTTCAAACCTTCCAGGGCAAAAGCCGTATACAGATTGTTAAAGATAAATAGGACTCTTGCCAAAGTTTCTGATATGATTTGAAGTTTTAAATTTAAAGCATTGATAATATTTATATAATAGGCAAAACAGACGTAAAGTCTGTTTTTTAAAAATTTGCTTTTAGCAAATGGGGTATTTTATTAATGTTTTTCGTATTAAAAGCAAAGCATATCATTGCATTCGGAGTTTTATTTATCTTTTTATCCGTAATGGCGGTATTTTTATTTGACGAACCGGAATTTAGTTATACTACTGTTATAGAGAGCTTAGATGAAGACGGGGTGCAGTTTTTAATAGACCAGATATTTAACGTACGGAATGAAGCAATATTAAAAGGGGATTCAGAAACCGTTAGGAAGCTTTATGATACAGATAAGACGAATGGGCTTTATGCTTATGACCATGAGGAGAAGAAAATAAAGTATTTGGCTAATTGGTCTGAAAAGCAAGGGGTTACTTTTACTTATATCAACTCTAATGTCACAGTAAAATGGTCTAAAGAAAAAGGCTCTGGATATACCGTTAACTTATTGGTATCTACAACTTATAAATATATTTATAAAGACAGGCCGGCGGCCGAAAACGTTATGAGGATAGGGACATACCACCAGATAGATTTAGCAAACTACGATGGGACATGGCTAATAACGAAGGAATGGTATACAGATCCATTTGCCGATTCACTAAACTTAGATAAACTTAAGACGGATGACATAACAGCACTAATACTTTCTAATGAGGCAAGAGATTTTTCTTCTATTGGAGAAAGCAGGATTGCTGCGATTAAGTATGCGGACCAGTACGTTGGCGCAGCAGATTCCGGGGAAAACGAATTTAACTATAATTCAGATTATAAAAACTACAATTCACTGGGAGGTGATTGCGCCAATTTTGCCTCGCAGATACTTTATGAGGCGGGAAATTTCAAGAAAAACGGCACATGGAATTATGCAAAAGACGGCAGCAGTGCATGGCTTAACGCACAAGCATTTAAGAATTACTTATTATATAGCGGCAGGGGGTCTCTTATAGTTTCGGGTACTTACAGTGAAGTTTTAGAGCTTTCATATAAACTATTGCCAGGAGACATAGTAGCTTATGTAAAAAAAGGAAAGGTAACACATGTTTCTATTATAACAGGAGCGGATTCAAGGGGATATGCCCTTGTCAACTGCCATAATACGGATAGGTTCAGAGTGCCGTGGGACCTTGGGTGGAGCGATTCGGGAATTAAATTTTATCTTATAAGGGTCAACTATTAATAAAAGCCATCTTGGCTTTTTATATTATATAAAATTATATAAACAAAAAAGGCTTGAAAACTAAGCGTAAATATAATAAATTTAAATAAACTATTAAAATTCTAGGACATTTTGGCACGGGAAGGAAGTATCTATGATATTTGGAGCAGATAAAAACAAACTTTATCCAAATGAGGATATAAAGACGGTATGTTATATAGCTAACCTACCTAAAAGGCCAAATGTCGAGATTGGAGATTATACGTATTACAGCGATAACCACGACAGCCCGGAAAATTTTTATAGCCATATAACACATCACTATGAGTTTTATGGGGACAAGCTCATAATAGGTAAGTTTTGTGCAATAGCAGAAGGCGTAACATTTATTATGAATGGAGCCAACCACTGTATGAACGGAATTACGACATATCCTTTTAGTATCTTTAGAAGCGGATGGGAAAAAGTCACACCCTCGCTTGATGAACTGCCGTTTAAAGGCGATACTGTAATAGGCAACGATGTCTGGATAGGGCAAAACGTTACTATTATGCCGGGAGTCAAAGTAGGAGACGGTGCTATCATAGCTGCAAATTCAAATGCAACTAAAGATGTTGAGCCTTATTCGATAGTTGGAGGCAACCCGGCTAAGCTTATAAGAAAGCGGTTTAATGAAGAGATGACAGACTTGCTGCTAAAGCTTAAGTGGTGGGACTGGGACGATAAAAAGATATTTGACAAGCTCCATGAATTAGTTACTGTAAATGATATTGAGTCCCTTAAAAAACTTTTTTAGCCGACCGGGATAAAGCTTATTAAGGAGTTATAATCATGGCATTTACTATAATTTTATATGCCGGCGCTATTGTATTTCTCTTAGTATCTTTTTTTAAAGACAGGGGAAAGACAAAATTAGCGTTAAAGAAGGCGTGGAAGTCATTTGAGAATATTTTGCCTCAGTTCATAGCTATTATAATAATTGTGGGGATAGTACTTGCGGTACTAAATGCACAGACTATTTCAGCGCTTATCGGGGAAGAGTCTGGCCTAATTGGTGTAGCTATACTCTTAGTTATCGGAGCTATTACGTTAATGCCTGCTTATGTAGCTTTTCCTCTCGCCGCCTCACTTTTACATAGCGGAGGGGGATATATGCAGCTTGCGGCGTTCATATCTGCACTGATGATGGTCGGCATTATGACTATGCCGCTTGAAATAAAATATTTTGGCAAAAAAGCAACCCTTCTAAGAAATGGCCTGGCTTTTGTATTTTCATTTTTCATCGCAATAGTGATGGGGGTGTTTTTACATTGAAAAAGATTTTAAAGAGGTATTTAATAGCAATATTGCTGCTTTTTATAAATGTTATATTGATTTTTATTTATCCGGAAATAGGAAGGAAATCATTTGAACTTTCTTGGCAGAACCTGATTGAAATGCTTTCTATCATCCCGCCTATATTTATCCTATTAGGATTGATAGACGTATGGGTGAGAAAAGAAACCATGATTAAGATATTAGGTGAAAAATCCAATATAATCGGTATCCTTATAGCCTTTGTATTGGGTTCCGCGGCGGCAGGTCCGCTTTATGCCGCATTCCCGGTTGCCGCAATGCTTATGAAAAAGGGAAGCAGCTTTTTAAATGTTTTGGTTTTCATAGGAGCCTGGTCGACTACGAAGATACCGATGTTATTATTTGAGGCATCTTCTATGGGATTAAAGTTCATGCTGCTTAGGTTGGCTTTAAATATACCGGTGATACTTTTAATAGCACTTATTTCCGTAAAGGTTTTAAGAAAAAAAGATATAGATGAAATTTATGTACTTGCAGAAAATATGGATTAAAATTAAAAACTTTGTTGACAAAAGGTAACTTAATATTTTAAAATAATCTTTAGGGAAAGAAGTTCTCCCCGGCAAATGCCAAATTGCTTTTAAGCTGATGACTTCTGTTTTAAGTCTTACAGATGTCACTAGCTTTTTTATTTTTGAAATTTAAGAGGGTAATGAAATGAAAAAATATATATATATGGGTTTTGGCGGGAGTATTGGTGCAATTTTTAGATATTTGTTAAAGCAAATAGCAGTATTTGATGTTAATAATGCCATTCCAGTAAATACTTTTCTTGTAAATATATCCGGCTGTTTTTTATTGGGATTTATTTTGACAGCTGCTATTGACAGCTTAAAAGTGAGACCTAATCTACAACTTGGTTTAACGACAGGCTTTTTAGGCGCCTTTACCACCTTTGCCACTATATGCAAGGAAACAGTTGTTTTGATATCAGATGGGAATTACTCCTTTGCTTTACTTTATATAATAGCATCAGTAACATTTGGTTTTACATCTACGTATTTAGGGTTTAAACTGGCTGATAAAATATTTATTAAGAAACCTATAAAAGAAGACCTGAGTTTGATCTGCGATTTTGAAAGCGAGGACAATTAATGGATTTGATTTTAGTCGGCTTGGGCGGATTTTTAGGCAGTATAACCAGATATAAAATCGGAATTTTTATTTTAAAAAAATCAAAGATTCTCTATCTTTCAGGCACTTTTATAATAAACATATCAGGTGCAATATTGCTTGGGATTCTAACTGCCCTTCAAATCAAAAACAGTACAAATTTATTCCTGGCAGAAGGATTTCTCGGGGCATATACCACTTTTTCAACATTTATGTATGAAGGGTTTAACCTATTTAGTAAAAACAAAAAAGTAAATGCATTTTTCTATATAATAATTACTTTGCTTATTGGAATAGCTGGATTTTTTATAGGTTTTGAATTAGTAAAGATTATTTTTTGAAAAATAAAAACACAAAGTCCACCCCCAAATAGGGGGTGGATTTAAGAGCTAAATTTAATTTAGGTTATTCCTTTTTGCTGCTTTGCCATTAAAATCATACGTTTAACCATTTCTCCGCCGATAGGTCCGCCTTGTTCGCCGTTTACACGGCTAGGCAGATCACCTTTATATTCGTCGTTGTTTTCTTTGCAATACTGCAAATGCCCGATTTCACTGGCGCATTCCATTTTAAACTTAGTCCAAGGATGATCAGGACCATACTTACGATTTTTCGATGCCACTTTTCTCTCCTCCTTTCCGCTTTTTCACTAAAAAAGCAAAAAAGCTTCAATAATATTTTTTGCAAAAAAATAATTAATAAACTGACAATTAATATCAAAACTTTTTTAAAAAATAAAAAAATTTGTTGAAAAATGATTATAAATAAATATTTTATTGAGATTTTTTGTATTAATTAAATATATATCACAAAAAACATGTATTTTGCATAAAATACCCATGATAATATTATTAAAAGTCAAAGAAAGGCATGGAGTTTTTAATGAGAACATTACGGTTGGGAATGTCTGGTACGGATGTCATGGAAATTCAGGCTTTACTTAAAAAGATGGGATATGATGTAGGAGCAATAGACGGTTACTTTGGGCCGAGGACGCAAAGTGCGGTAATTGCTTTTCAAAGAAATTTCGGCCTTACACCGGATGGAGTGATAGGCGCAAATACATATAAAGTCATGGAAAGGTATTTGCTTGGTTATGATATATATACGATAAGGCCGGGGGACACTTTATACAACATAGCAAGGCGGTATAATACTAACCTTACATTGCTTACAGCAGCTAACCCAGGAATAGACCCAAGTAATTTAACAATCGGGCAGCAAATAAAAGTTCCGTATGGCGTGAACGTAGTCGATACAAATATCGATTATACTTATGAAGTTTTGGAAAGAGACATAGAGGGGCTAAAGGCACGCTATCCGTTTATAGAAACGGGCGTTATAGGGCAGAGTTCTGCCGGAAGAAACCTTTACTATTTAAAGTTAGGAACAGGGCCAAATCAGGTATTTTACAACGCCAGCCACCATGCACTTGAATGGATAACAACTCCAGTGTTAATGAAGTTTATAGAAGATTTTGCAGCGGCTTATGCGCAAGGGAGAACTATAAGAGGATATGACCCAGGAGAAATATGGGAATCGAGCAGTATTTATATAGTTCCGATGGTAAACCCGGATGGGGTGGACCTGGTATTGAACGGATTACAGCCGGGTAACCCGAATTATTATGATCTGATACGCTGGAACAACGGCAGTACGGATTTTTCTACAGTGTGGCAGGCAAACAATAGGGGAGTTGACTTAAACCATAATTATAATGCGGCATGGGAAGAATCCAAAGAGGCAGAGGAAATGTACGGTATAACAGGCCCAGGGCCGACAAGGTACTCAGGGCCATATCCAGAATCTGAACCGGAAACCAGGGCAATGGTGGAGTTCACTAACAGCCATGATTTTTCTTTGGCAATGGCGTATCACAGCCAGGGAGAGGTAATTTACTGGGACTTTATGAACTTAGCACCGGAGGAGGCCGAGGAAATCGGAGAAGCACTGGCGGCAGCAAGCGGCTATTCGTTGGCCGAGACTTATGGGATAGCATCTTATGCAGGATATAAAGATTGGTTCATACAGGAGTTTTCAAGGCCGGGTTATACTGTTGAAGTGGGACTTGGAACAAATCCGCTCCCTATATCGCAATTTAACCAAATTTATAACGATAACCTGCCTATGCTATTGCTTGCCGCAGTTATTTAAAAGGCTTACAGATAAGTTTAGACAGCACTTTTTAATATAAAAAAAGACCCTAAAGATTTAGGCTTTAGGGTCTTTTTTTAAAATTAACCTATGAACATCTGTGTCCAGTAGTTACCGTCCTGAACATAACCAACGCCTATTTGTGTAAACGAAGCGTTTAACATGTTGGCTTTATGTCCCGGGGAATTCCACCATGCGTTTACAACAGCCTCAGGTGTTGTTTGACCCATAGCTATATTTTCTCCTGCCGTTCTATATTTGATGCCGAAGTTCGTCATCATGGTAAACGGAGACCCGTATATTGGGCTGGTATGTGAGAAATATTTGTTATCGTGCATGTCTTGTGATTTATACCTTGCAACTCTCGACAGTTCCCAGTTCACAGTTAATGGGGACAAGCCGTTCTCGGCTCTTTTTTGGTTTGTTAAGTCTACAACGCGCTGCTCAAATGCCAGTACATTGTTAGCGATAGTCGGTATGTTGAGTATCTGCCCAGGATAAATCAAGTTTGGATTTTGAACCTGGGGGTTAGCATTTATGATCTCGCTTACACCAACTTCATATTTCACGGCGATCTTCCACATGCAGTCGCCTGATACCACTTTGTACGTTACTGTAGATGCAGCAAAAGCATTTGTTGTCCATAGCAGCATTGACATTAACAAAACGATAGACACTATAATCTTTTTCATATCGCACCTCCATGACACTAGGGTAAATGATAAATCGATGATAATCAATATAAAATAATTTCCATATATGTAAAATTATCCATGACTTTATGCGCTGGAAGACAACCTGATTTAAGCAACAAAAAACACTGCAGGTTTTACATGCAGTGTTTTTAAAGAAGTTTAAACTTTATCGTTAAGTTTTAGACAATTTTAATCTTTGGTTTCTTTTGCGTTTATAGCTTCTCTGGAAAAACTTCACGATTTCTACTGTAGGTATAACTGATAGAGCAAGTAACATGGCGACTGCATATTCAAACAGGCTTATTTCTTCAAAGCCAAAGGCTTCTGACAAGAACGGAACGTATATAACTCCGGCCGTTAGTATCATGCTTGCGGCCATAGATAAGAACAGGTATACATTTTGATTTGAGAGTTTAAAGATACTGCCGCGCTGGCTTCTCATATTAAAGCTGTGGAATATTTCGGCCATGCTCATAGCCAAAAAGGCCATAGTCATTCCGTCTGCGCTGTTGCTTATTTCAAATACGCAGGATTCTATATAGTGGCCTATAAAATATGCAGCTATGGTGATTACCGTAACCATTATTCCCTGATATACGACGTCTGCGCCAAGCCCATTTGCGAATATGCCTTCTTTTGAGTCACGTGGTTTTCTTCTCATCAGGTTTGACTCTGCTTTTTCCATGCCAAGTGCAAGCGCGGGGAAGGCATCTGTAATAAGGTTGATCCAAAGAAGGTGTATGGGTTTTAAGATGACGAAACCAAGTACAGTTGCAATAAATATGCTTATAACCTCGCTTAAATTCGAGGATAGAAGGAACTGTATAGATTTTCTGATATTATCGTATATCCGCCTTCCTTCTGCAACGGCATTGACTATTGTAGCAAAATTATCGTCTGCTAAAACCATATCCGCCACATTTTTGGTAACGTCTGTACCTGTGATACCCATGCCAACGCCTATATCAGCGTTTTTGATGCTAGGGGCATCGTTTACGCCATCTCCGGTCATTGCGGTTATAAAGCCTTTTTTGCGCCACATATTGACAATGCGGACTTTATGTTCCGGCTGCACACGTGCGTAAACTCCGTATTTAGCAATGGTAAGCTCAAATTCTTCGTCACTGATTTCATCGAGTTCGGCGCCGGTAATGGCTTCATTTTGAGAATCGATTATATTAAGCTGCATCGCTATGGCGATAGCTGTATCGCGGTGGTCTCCGGTTATCATGATAGGGCGGATACCGGCACTTTTACACTCTTTTATAGCATCTATAACTTCTGGGCGGACAGGATCTATCATTCCGGTAAGGCCGATAAAGGTAAGAGTATGCTCTAAATCTTTTGCTTCAAAGCTTTCCGGTTTTTCTTTTAAATGGCGCATAGCAGCACATAGGACCCTTAGCGCCTTGTCTGCCATATTTTTATTTTCTAAAAGGATCTTTTCTTTTAAATCTTTGGTAAGCGGCAAGATACGCCCATCTTTTATATACGAGGTGCAGTGTTTTAAGACTTCATCAGGGGCACCTTTGGTATATTGCACATATCCTATGTCAGTTTTATGTACGGTGCTCATCATTTTTCTCATGCTGTCAAATGGCGCTTCGCCTATACGCGGTTCTTCAGTTTTTAAGTTGTTTTTGTTTAAACCGAGCTTGCTCGCATAATTTACGAGAGCGCATTCTGTAGGCTCTCCGGTTGCGTTGCCATCCTTATCGAGTTCTGCATCGCTACAAAGTGCCATGGCTTTGGCAAGCAGTATTTCATCGTCTGCAAAATGCTCGACGACTGTCATCTTATTCTGCGTTAGGGTGCCTGTCTTGTCACTGCATATTATCTGTGCACAGCCAAGAGTCTCAACGGCGGTCAAACGCCTTATTATGGCATTTTTATTGGACATATTTGTAACGCCTATAGATAAGACGATAGTTACGACTGCTACAAGGCCCTCGGGTATGGCGGCAACTGCCAGGCTCACGGCTATCATAAAAGTATCTAGGATATCTCTTAGAGCAAAGTCGCCGGATTTAAGGAGGCTGAATACAAAGACAAATATGCTGATTCCGATTACCAGATAACTTAAGACTTTGCTTAACTGGCCTAATTTTTTCTGAAGAGGAGTTTTACCCTGCTCGACCTGAGTTAAAGCATCTGCTATTTTACCCATTTCTGTATCGGTGCCAGTAGCAGTTATGACTACTTTGCCGCGCCCATAAACGACAGTGCTACCCATATAGACCATGTTTTTGCGGTCACCTAAAGGTATGTCTTTTTTATCGTTTAAATTAAGGGTATCTATCATTTTGTTTATTGGCACGCTTTCACCGGTAAGCGCAGCTTCTTCGGTTTGCAGGCTTGCGCTTTCGATAATTCGGCCGTCTGCCGGAACAGCATCTCCGGCTTCTAAGAGAACGACATCTCCAACTACTAAGTCTTCGCTCTTTATGATAATAATGTGCCCGTCACGAAGGACTTTGGTAGTAGCCGATGACATGGCCTGCAGGGCCTCTATTGCTTTTTCCGCTTTGTTTTCCTGGTATACTCCTAAAATAGCATTCAATATGACGACAAATAAAATGATGAATACATCGGTAAAAGTTTCGCCGGCGTAAGCGGCAGTGATGCCTGAAATAATAGCTGCGGCGAGCAATATGATTATCATAGGATCCGCCATTTGGGATAAAAAACGGGAGAATAGAGAGACCTTTTTTGGTTCTGCCAGTTTATTTTTACCGTTCTTTTCAAGGCGTAAAGCAGCTTCGGCGCTGTTAAGCCCGGTATCGCCACTTTTAACTTCGGCCAAGACTTCATCTAAGCCTTTGGAATAGTATTTCATGTGAGAAAAAATCCTTTCTTAATCTAAGATGCTCTTATATAAAAAAATCATGTATAGCATTTTTAAGCTACACATGAGTCTGGTTATTTAATTCAAGCCAGGCCTTTTTAGACCATGATGTTGACTTGAAACGTACATTTTCAGTACGTAAACTACTCCCCCATAGGTACATTTAATTTTCTATACTTTAACATATATCGGTTTTATTTGCAATAATAAATTGGCAGGTATAAAAGAAGGGCTTAAGCTTTAAAATCATCAGTTTAATTGCAGCTTTCATATTTAAGATTTAGATGGTAAAATGAAAAAGTAACAGTTACTTTTATGGGGACAGAAGCGAAGAAAACTTTCGTGGGGTTGAAATAAGCTTATATGAAATTGTCGAATAGAACGCTTGTAATTATATTTGCATTTTTAATAATACTTTCGGTTTTGGCTATTTTAATTGGGAACAGCAAGACGTATGAAACCAAGATAGCAACGATTTATAAAGATGGCGTGCTAGTACAAAAAATAGATTTAAATGCCGTAGAATCTCCATATATAATAGAGGTTGGTACGGGAAATGAGGTATTGGTGGAAAAAGGCAGGATATCCATGTATAGTGCAGACTGCCCGGATAAGTTATGTGTTAAGCAGGGCGCTATTACAAACGGCATGTATCCTATAGTCTGCCTGCCTAATAGGGTGGTTATAAGCATTGAGGAAGGCGACGAAGATATAGACGCCGTATCCGGTAAGTAAAGGCAGTAAGATATGAACGTAAAAAGATTAACAACGTTATCTATTTTGATCGCCCTTGCACTCATCATGTATTTCGTGGAAGCACAGATACCAACTTTAGTTGCAATCCCGGGGATTAAGATAGGGCTTGCAAACGTGGTTACACTTCTTGCTATCTACATATTGAGCAGAAGAGATGCTGCAATAGTTCTTGCATTACGTATATTGATAGGCAACCTTCTGGTTGGCCAGATTTTTTCGTTTTTCTATAGTGCAGCAGGGGGGATATGCTGTTTTTTAGTCATGTGCATTATGAGTAAGGTATTGAAAGAGGACCAAATATGGGCGGTCAGTGTATTTGGAGCTATAGCACATAATATTGGGCAGATCGCCATAGCTGTTATACTTCTGGGAACAACTAAAATATTATGGTACCTGCCGGCACTTACAATATCTTCAGTAGTAACAGGGCTTTTTACAGGATTTAGTGCACAGTTTATAATCAAGCGGTTTAAAAATATAAGATATTAAAAAGATGCATGTTTAAACATGCATCTTTTTTATCTATGTATTAATTACCTTTTAAATCACCTTTACGAAAAAGCGCCTGTCTCTTGGCCCGTCAAATTCGCAAAAGTATATGCCTTGCCATGTGCCTAAAACCAGCCTGCCATCTTCTATTATTATGGTCTCGCTGCTGCCTACACAAGAGGTTTTCATGTGTGCGTGGCTGTTGCCTTCCAAATGGCGGTGCTCATTGGTCTTTGGGAAAGTCTTGTTTAAAGTATATAATAAGTCTTTTGTAACGTCCGGATCATCATTTTCATTTATGGTAATACCACCTGTAGTGTGTGGGCAAAAAACCACGCAGATACCATCCGTTTTACCACTCTTTTTTACCGCTTCAAAGACTTTGTCAGTTATGTCGTAAAAGCCTTCTTTGTCGGTTTTTAATTTGAATTCGTACATCATCTCACTCCTATAATGTTTTGTAATATTTTTATGTTTCTGATATTAGCAGCCGTAAAAAAATTAGCGGCTGCTGTAACTCGTATATTATAATACCAAAAACATAAATTGAAAAGCATTTTAATTTTTATTTTACATAAATATGACAAATCACAAATGATATAGTGTATTTTGCCCAAAAATTTAACAGAATTTTCATATATTTATATAGAACTTTGATAAAATGTACGTTGCATTTTGTAAGTAATGCCCAATCTTGACATGATAATTTGCGAATGATAGAATTAATGAGCACATTAAGAGCGGCTGGGTGTAGCGCAGTTTGGTAGCGTGCTTGAATGGGGTTCAAGAGGTCGCAGGTTCAATTCCTGTCACCCAGACCAAACCATTAAAAGTTCCGAATTAATCGGGACTTTTTCTTTATCTATAAAAGAGATGTGTGATATAACAGAACTTGAGAGACTCTCAAGATAGAATTAGAAAAGTTCTTGTTCTGATAGCCTATATTCAGTCTCTTTCTTTATCATCTATACCTATGTCGTGGAAATTGAAGGCCGTTTAGTCCAGCCTCTTCACAAATAGAAGAGAATATTTTTATGATTTCAAATCTCGTTGAATCAAACCATTTTTGAATCCCCAAGTCATCGAAGCAATATAGACAATTGCCTTGTTGCCAATATACCTTGTCCTTTTTTGCTATAAGTAACCTATGACTTATAGCGACAAGCATATCAACTATTGTATCGACTTTTTCTCGCCATAGGGGATTAACTATTGAGGATTTCCCTTCGTTAATCTTTAATATCTGTCCCTCTCTGTCCCTGAGAACTCCAGTATTTAATGCGATAATAGTATCTTCAATAGCCTTTTCAAGATTCTCCATATTTCCTTCTTGAACTATTGGATGTTGAAATGCAGGGCGGTCAAAGCACTGGGCGAAGAACTTGATTATTTTTTTGTCTTCAATTCTTAATTGTGATGAAGGAGTGCTCTTTAATTCTACAAGGGCTAATTGTTCGGCGGTGCTTTTCCATACTCGAAGTCGTTCGACGGAGAAGTGTTCAGTGTCATCATCAATCATTTTAGCGCAAGATTGACAGAGCCATATCCCATTATTAAAAGATGTCCTTTCTTCTGATGAAATATTATCGTCGTAGCGTGGGCCTCCTTGAGAGGCAGCACAAATATGAGCGGCAACACCGATATTAATATGTTCATTTTGCCCCTCATTACTTGGCCCACTTGTGGTTTTTCTGCAATCGGGATTACTACATTTAAACCCAACTCGTCGCGCAAGGATATCTTTTGTTTTTGCTGAGAAATCGTCTCTCATAATTGATCACCTTTCGTTTCAATATTATACCATATATTATATCTTGATAATAGTTGTCAGATATTAAAGAAATACCATATTATATGTCGAATTGGAAACTGAAAAGTTAGTTAATGGAAATGAAAGAGGGGTATGAAAAGAAGTTATCTCTATCTGGAATCACAGAATCCGCATGGTTCAAAGGTACAAGCAATTTAAAAACAGCTAAAGCTGTTTTTTTGTGAACGCAAAGATATAAATAGTAAAGAGGGTTATAATAATACATCTCTTTACTATTAACTAACTTAATCATTTGGAATAAACAGCGCTAAAAACCTATCCCAAAATGTAGCATTATCCGATTCAGATTCGTTTGTAACCGTTTCTTGTTCTGATTCAATATCAGCGGTTTTGAATACAAATTGAACTAAAGAGACATTTTCATTTTTTTCTGAAACAAAGGAGGCAGGTGCAAAATCTGACTTATCGTAGTCTTTAATAAGATTATCAATCTCCGCTTGCAATGTTTCCGGCAGGTCAGCTACATTATCATTTAATTCACTTGAACCATCATATAGTTCTTTTACTCCTGCATACAAATCTGCACTTCCATTAGATAGTAAGGCAAGTGCATCGTTGAGTGTATCATAGTTTAAAGAGAGCTCATTTACTCCGTCTGTATACTCGATTAATCCTGAATGGAACTGGCTGTAATTGTTTGATAAGGCAGTTAAACCGTCTATAAGCTGTTGAACTTGATTAGAGATATCAGCGTTACTTATTTGTGTAGACATGTCTGATAAAGACTGGGATATCGTATCTATAGAACCGGCCATTGTTTCAAGGCCTGTTACCGCAGAACCAAAAGCAGTTTTTACGCCATCATTTCCGTTTGGCCCGTAATACACTGTTTTAACTGTTTGGGCAGCAGTATATGCTTGTAATAGTTGATTAAACGTATTCATTTGGTATTCGCTAAGGCCAGCTATTGCAGACGAATTAGAAAGCGCGTCTATATCAGATTGTGAGATATCCGGGATACCGGAAATAGCAGTATCTAAGGCACCGTTAGCATCGGCTATGCTATTTTTTAATTGGGTCAGTCCTCCTGAAATATCACTAAGCCCTTCTGAGAGCTGGGTAAGTGCACTGGGAAGCTGGGAAAGAGCAGAGAGATCGAACCCGCTGGACGAGTTATTAAGTGAATATACGATTTGTGCCAAGGCTGAGTTGATTTGGCTTGATGCCTGTACTAGTTGAGCGGAACTACTGCTTAACAGTGAAAGGCCTTCATTAAATTCTGAAGAGCCATCTTTCAGTTTAGCTATGCCTTCATTCATATCTGCTATGCCATCCTTAAAATCCTTTATACCTTCATTTAAATCGCTGATCGCATCTGACAAAGTGGCCATTTCATCTACCATTTCATCGGTATCAGGTAATTCGATCCCTATGTTAAGTGGCATTGCAGATACTTGAATCCCACTCATGGCAAAATCGTTCACACTTGAAGTAAGAGTGATATCGCCGTTTTTGCCAGGCATAACTATATAGGTTATAATTGTGTTTTTACCTGAGCTGGCAATAGTGGCGCCAGGGGCGTTGATATTTTCACATTTTTCCGTATCCAGCGTAATGGATATCTGCAGCATATAATTTTCATAGAAAATGGAATTTACTTTTTCATTTTGTTCTGTAGTTATGTGCATCTCAATATCTCCGGATACGCCTGCGAGCTCCTGAGGCTCTTTTTTTGCTCCGTCAAGATAGTAAGATATATTAAATATCCACGGAAGATCTGTAGATGACATATTACCCTGATAGTAAAAATCACCTTCATTTGTGCTAAATGAAACTGAGTCTTTATTATTTGTTAGCGGATCGGTGGTGGTTAAATTTTCAACAGAAGTATAATTCCCATAATCCGTAATAGTTCCGGCTTTGGTTACATCAAAGTGGTTTACTACATAAATAGCGCTAGCACTTCCGTCTGAACCAAGGGTGGCATAAACCACTTCTTCTTTATTACTTATCGTAGCATCCCCCTGATTTAAGGCAGCAGTGGAAGAGTAAACCGTATTTTCGGAGGCTTTAGAAATAGTTGTTGGAGTTGGAAATAGCAGCAATGCAGCTACCGCAAATACAGATACGATGGATTTAAATATTTTAAATTTCATTACGATTCTCCTCAAAGTCATTATCATCTAGTTTTTTGTTCTTTAAAAAGAACTCTGCCTTATATGTAGTCTTGCCGATTGCCTTGTCAAATATCATAAGGAGCCCGGGCAGGAAGCAGACGACCATCAGCATTGAAAGCAATGTTCCGCGCCCAAGCAGCATACCCAAGATAGATGTGATGGGATTTGACGATGTTAAATACAGGGTAAATCCTGCCGCTGCCAACGTAGTTGCTGAAACCAATATAGACCTGAAATTTTCTTTTAGCGAGAGGGAGATAGCTTCTTTACGCGGCATTAATTTTCTATTTCTCATATAATTGACTGTTAGTAAGATAGCATAGTCAACCGTGGAGCCAAGCTGTACTGTATTTAATACCAAATAACCGATATAATTTATAGAAGTCCCGGTAAAGTATGGAATAGATAAGTTAATCCAGATAGCGCTTTCAATTGTAAGCAGCAAAAGAAATGGCAGCGTAGCCGATTTAAAGGTTAAAACTAGTACAATGAAAATTGCTATAACGGCAATTATGTTGGTAAGCATATTGTCTTTTTGTACTACAGTCTTCATATCGTATAAGTTAGCGCTTTGCCCAACTGTATAAGCCGTGTCTCCGTAGTAAGATTTTGCAACGCTTTGAATATTTTCTACGGTATTAAAGGCAATGTCACCTTCTTCTGGTGTATCGGTATATATGATTATTCGGGCATAATTTTCAGAATAGAACTGTTCGGTAATAGACTTATCGAGAAATTCAACCGGAATTGCTGTACCGACAGTGGTCGTGTATGATATTACACCAGTTACATGGTCCAGTTTTTCTATATCCTGGCTAAGTTCTTCTTCCTTAACAACGTCGCCACGGGGGACCAGCAAAACCGTTATTGTAGATTGGCCAAACGTTTCCTCAATAGCTGCTTCATCCTGCCCGCTGCGGCTGTTTGGCGATGCGGAAACTCCATAAGTAAAGTTAGTTTGCGATTGCCCCAAAAAACAAGGCACTATAAATATGATGACCAAAATCAGTATGGGCATAGATAGTTTCAATAGTACTTTATTTACTTTTTTAAAACTTGGCATAAATTCACGGTGTTTAGTTTTGTCAATAGCTTTATATATCAAAAGAGTAAGTGCCGGTAGGAAAACCATAACCGAAATAAAGCTTAAGACTATACCTTTTGCCAAAGCAAAACCTAAATCTGCCCCAATGCGGAAATTCATGAATACAAGAGCCAAGAATCCAAATAAGGTGGTGGCCGCGCTTGCAGCTACTGTTGGGAACGATTCTTTGATTGCATTGCGCATTGCCTTATTCACATCGGCGTATTTTTTTCTGTTATTGTCAAAACTGTGCAGCAAGAAGATAGCATAGTCTAGGGTACAGGCCAACTGTAAAATAGGGGTTACTGAATTTGTCATAAAGGAAATTTCACCAAAAAAGACATTGGTCCCCATATTAATAACAACTGAAATGCCGATCGCACCAAGGAATAAAAGAGGTTCTACCCATGAAGTAGTAGACAGGATTAAAATCAATATGAATATGGGCAAAAGGATCGCCATGGCGTTTAATACTTCTGAACCGGTCATACGCTGCAGATATTCAGTATTAGGCGCTTCGCCGGTAAGTGCATTGTCTTCACCGATTAGCTCCCGGATGGTTCCGCAAGTATCCTTTTCCATACCTTCTTCAATGGTTACGGAAAACAGGGCACTACCGTCCTTATAAAATTGCTCTACTGTATCTGTATCTTGAATTTCCAAGGGTTCTTTGATATCTATTGCATCATCTAGCCAAAGTACATCATTTACACCATCTAATTCAGATAATTTTTGTTTATAATCTATAGCTTCCGGGATAGAAATATCCTTTATCATGACGCTTGCATTAGGCGTTGATTGTGTAAACTCTTCGTTCATTATTTCAAGTGCGGTTGTGGATTGGGCATTAGGAGGCAAGTAATCAACCATATCATAATTGACTTCTACAAGCATTGATAGAAATGCGCAAACTAACGTAATGACCGAAAATATAATAATTACTGTCTTCTTATGTCTGACAACTGTACTTGCAAATTTTCCCATAATCATTTCACCTTTTAGTATTTACTAGATGTTATTCCCTTATCAAGTATAAAAAACACATTGTTGGTTAACAACCAACAATGTACTGCAAATTGTATTTATCGCAACACAAATAATGATCCTGTTGGAAGTTCATAAAAATTTAAAATTTATAAAATAAAATTTTAAAAATAAGAAATGCAATTACGGAATATTTTGTAAATAAAAAAAGCCACAGAAGACACTGCGGCTTTTTAGCAGATAGTTTTGTTATTACGGTATAAAATATCCTGACAGGCCATTATAAAGTAATGTAGAACACATTTGAGCCATTTCTTGTGTTGATTCCTGCATGCCGTCTTTTAACCATTTTTCCATGACGCTTAAAGCACCTGTAATAGTGAAAAGTTGCAGATATTCAGAAATTCTTTTATCTAAATTTTCCATAGTTTTAAGTTCATTAATTGTTTTTTGCTGTGCAAGGAGCATAATATCTTTTTGAAAGTTAAAATCACCATTTTCGCTTAGCAAAACTTTTAATAACTTCGAGTTTTCCTTCGCATACTCCAATATATGTGACATTGCCTGTACAGTTAATTGAGATTGTTCAGAAAAAGCACTTTGTGATATATATTCTGAGATTTCAGAAATAACATCGCATTGAATCTGACGCAGCAGGTCGTATGTATCAGTATAGTGCGCATAAAATGTGCTTCTGTTGATATCGGCAGCTTCGCACAACATTTTTACTGATATTCTGGAAATTGGCTGTTCCTGCATCAGTTCAACCAGGCTTTCTTTAATTAGCTGTTTTGTTAATTTAACACGGCGGTCTGTCTTTTCTGTTTTCATATATTGTTCACCTTCAATAAACTTTTTTATAACTATAAAATTGTTCGATGTGATAATTATAATCCAATGTTGAACATAACGCAACATGGTGTTGGAATTTTGAGAAAAAGGCAGGGAATCGAATATAATTATTTTCGATTGAATATTTTTACTAACATTTAAAAAAATTACATTTTTTCTAAAAAATAGCGTAGTTTACAAGGCTTTTTTTTGATATACTTAAAATATGAGGTAATACTTGCATATTAAATTCTAAAAATGAATTAAACAGGAGGTATTATTATGAGACGGTTTCTTTTTATTTTGTCATCTTTGTTTACTATACTTGCTTTGTCAGCATGCAGTTATCAATTGCAATTTCCAGTATACACTGAACAAATAACTCCAACCTATACGCAACAAACTGCTGCACAGGAATATGTTACCGATCAGCAAACGACTTTAGATTTTACTTTTGGCCAGCGCACCGGTACATATACGGGAAGTATTTCAAACGGATTACCAAATGGATACGGATCGTTTTATTGTATGAAATCAGACGATTCAAACTGGACTTATGAAGGTTACTGGGTTAACGGGCACTTAAGCGGCCAAGGAAAGACAACGTGGGACGATGGATTTGTTGAAACAGGGCTTTATCAAAATGATGCGTTGAACGGAGAAGGCAAGGAGTATTTTAAGGATGTTCTTCAGTATGAAGGATATTACGAAGACGGTACTTTTAACGGGCAGGGTACGTTATATGATTATCATGGCAAAGTAATATTTAGCGGTAATTTTGAGGATGGGTTTATTCAGGAAACCTTCGATCAGCGTTATGAGAGATTATATTCTTTTAAATATGAAAGCATAGAAGCATCTTATCCTGATATTTATAACAGTGCATTATATGAGAACAATTTACAGGTAAAAGTATCCGGAACGGTATTTTATGTTTATGAGTATTGGGAAGACGAAGAATACTATTGTAATTTTTTAATATACGATCAAGGCGTAGAGGATTCAAACAGGATAATTAGCGTTAGCTATTGGATGAGCAAAGGCGAATCTAAAGTATATGAAGGGCAGTATGTCAGCGTTTGGGGAAGTACAGCATATCTTTATTCATATACATCTGTAAGTGAAGAATATCTGACTGTACCTTTGATATATGCATGGTCTGTAGAATAAAAAGAGGTTATTGATTATCTTTTTTAAAGGTTACAACAACCAAGTCCGGATAGTTAAAAACCCTTAGCGGGAAGAGGCTATTTCCAAGCCCCCGGCTAATTACCAATGAAGTGGTTGCATCTTTTTTAAGGCCGCTTGTATATTTTGGGAAAACACCTTGATGTGGCGAAAACAACCCGCCTATAAACGGCAGGCGCATTTGGCCTCCATGTGCATGCCCTGAAAAAACGAGGTCAACTTTGAGCTTTGAATATAGTGGCAATTTTTCTGGCCTATGAGATAAAAGGATTTTAAAACCGCCACCTGATTTATCTACTATAGCCTTTAAGTTGTTCTCAAAAATTTCATCTGAAGAAAATCTAGGGTCTTTTACGCCGAGCAGGCATAAAGCATCTTTATTTCTTTCAATAAAGGTGTAAGTATCATCAAGTACCGTAACATTTACTTCTTTAAGTCTTTTTTTAAGTTCTAAATATACATTAGATTTTTTTTCGTGATTGCCGGCAGCAAAATACACCGGCGCAATTTTAACTGCCTCTAATACATATGCCATCGCCGCATCTATATTAAGCTTATGCCTGGCGTCTATTAAATCTCCTGTTATAAAGATTATGTCGGGAGAAATTTCATGTGTCTTTTTAAGCAGCCTTGTTTGGCCCTTGCCAAAGGTTTTATTATGTAGGTCTGATAAATGGAGCATTTTAAACCCGTTAAACCCTGCAGGCAGTTTATAGTTTTTATATTCGACCCGTGTAATAACGAGACGGTTGTTTTGCCACCAACAGAATAATGCTATTAGCAAAATAGCTATGGCAATAATTGCAATTATCATTTTAAATCTACCGTTTAAAAATTATTTAATATTTATAATATAGTAAAATAGATATGTTGGTCAATGTTTATATAAGCTGCATGCTATAAAAAGATTTCATAAGTAAATATAATTTGATATAATAATGATAAAGGTGCCGGCATTTTTAGCTTGGCAAAATATGATTTTTAATCATAAAATAAACTAGAAAAATATTTAAAAATCAATGATGCGCAGGAAGAAAGGAGCGCCATGAACATATTGTTTTTTTTGAGACCAAAGAGCAACATTGCTTACATATACGAACACGATACTTTAAGACAGGCATTAGAAAAGGTAAGATACCACGGTTATACCGCTATACCTGTTATAAGTGATGATGGTAAATACGTAGGTACGCTAAGCGAAGGGGACCTTCTTTGGGCAATACTTGATCACTGTGCTTTTGACAACCGTATAAGGGAACAGTTCTGCGTGAAAGACATATTAAAAGGGAGGCAATATTCACCTGTAAATGTAAACTCAGCTATAGAAGACTTATTGCTTGCAGCTATGAACCAGAATTTTATTCCAGTGACAGACGACCGGGACCTTTTCATAGGTATAGTAACGAGAAAAGACATAATGCAGCATTACTATGACGTAATGAACAAAGCGATAAAAGTGTGAATGTTTATCAATTTTTAATAGTTTAAAAACCGCTTCTTTTAATAAAGCGGTTTTTATTTTACAAAGATATGTATGAGTTTTTCAGTAAGTATTAAATTACGTTGTATTTTTTGATGATATATATTATTATATCTTTATATTGAGGTTTATATATAATATCTTATATATGATATGATTTTTATTTAAAGATCAGGCTATTTATATCAAAGTTTTATTACTAATATTATCAACCGTCATTATAAAAATTTAATCGGAGGGTTAAGCATGGCTTTAGAGGTTATTACGGCGATAAAAGATGCAGAATCTAAGGCAGAAGAAATAAAAAAGCAGGCGGCAGTAAAAGGCAAAGAACTGTTAAAGCTTACCGAAAAACAATTAAAAGAATATTCCGATGCAGAAATTTCAAAAGCAAGGAAAGAGGCTACTAAAATAATTTCTTCTTTTGAAAACGAGGCCGAACAAGAAAAACTTAAAATGAGAATACAAATGGATAAAGCCATTGAGCAAATAAAAAAAGATACTGACAGTAATATGGACTCGGCAATAAATTACATCTTAGGGAGGATCGTTTAATATATGGCTGTTGCTGAAATGAAGAAGATGACTCTAATTGCACTTAAGAAAAACCATAGAGAAATCTTAAAATCGTTACAGCTGATGGGTAACGTACACATAATTGAAGAAAAAGTCGATGAAGATCTTACTAGTGTAGGATATGACAGAGTATCTGAGATAGAGCAAGAGCTTACAGAAGTACGCAGTGCTATATCATTTATAAGCAAGTACGACAAATCAAAAAAAAGCATTATCAAGGCAAAACCTGCCATTACAGTTGACAAATTAGACAGTTTCATTTCCAATGAACCAGAAGTTAAAAATATAATTGCCAGTATTAAGGCAATCGACGACAGATTGCTTAATTTACGTGCAAATAGGGCAAGGTTAATGAATAAAATAAACGCTTTAAAGCTGTATATTTCATTGGATGCGCCTATGGGATCTATTAAAGAAACCGCCTCTACGAAAATGTATTTAGGAGTTATAAACACCTCTTCACGTAATTTAATCGAAGATATTTTAAATAAATATGATGGGCTGGTTCAAATAGAAGTGCTAGACAATGATTTTGAACATACATCTATTTTTGCTGTTGCACATAAAAGCGTTTCCGATAGCTTTTTAAGCGATTTAAAAACAGCATATTTCAGTGAGTTTTATACTCAAGGCTACATAAAAACACCTGTTAATATAATCAATGAATTTGAAAACGAGGCTGCTAAGCTTAATGATGCTATAGTAAAGACTGAAGAGGAGACGGTTCCGTTTATCGAAGAAATAGATTCTTTAAAGTGTATGGAAGATTATTATTTGGCTGAGCTAGACCGTGCAAAAGCTGTCAATTCTTTGTCTGGAACGGCAAAAACATTTGTCTTGCAGGGCTGGGTTATTAAAGGCAATGAGAAAAAGGTAGAGGAATCTTTAGCAAAAATAACAGGGCAATATTATATAGACTTTAAAGACCCGGAAGACGGTGAAAACTATCCTGTGGCGCTTGTAAACAGCAAGCTGATCCGCCCGTTCGAGGCGGTTCTTGAGATGTATTCACTTCCTGCACCGGGTGCACTTGACCCAACTGCGCTTTTAGCGCCTTTTTATTTCATATTTTATGGAATGATGGTTTCAGATGCTGGATACGGCATTGTACTGTCCATATTGGCAATAGTGCTTCAAAGGATGATGAAACCTGCGGGAATGTTTAAAAAGATACTTGGTATTATAACTATGACGGGTATATCGACATTCATATGGGGTGCGCTTTACGGAGGGTGGTTCGGGTTTTCCTTGCCGGCTTTATGGTTTAACCCGATACAAGAACCGATGACGATGCTGGTACTCTGCCTTGCTCTTGGGATGCTTCATGTGTCTACAGGGCTTATTACCGGTGCGGTTATATCTTTTAAACGCGGGCGATGGGCAGATGCCGTATGCGATAAGATATTCTGGCTATTTTTGATATGGGGGCTGCCTATGCTGGCCTTTGGAGGGCTGATTTCATTAGTAGGGAAATACATGGCTTTGTCCGGTGCCGTTGGTATAGTTTTGACAAACGGACGAAGAAATAAGGGCATACTTAAAAAGTTTTTTGGAGGCCTTGCCTCACTTTATAATGTGTCCGGATATTTAAGCGACGTACTGTCTTACAGCCGTATTTTCGGTATGGGGCTTGCAACCGGAGTAATAGCTATGGTCTTTAATACTATAGCGGGGCTGCTGATGGGGCAATGGTATCTATATATATTAGCCGCAGCAGTATTTTTAGTAGGGCATTCTTTCAATATAGGTATAAATGCGCTTGGCGCTTATGTACATTCATGCAGGCTCATGTATATAGAATTTTTCTCGAAGTTTTATGAAGACGGCGGAAAGCCATATAAGCCGCTTGCTTTTAGAATAAAAAATTATAGGCTAAATAATTAGCATATTAATACGGGGATTATAAAGAATGGAAATTCAATTAGGACAAGTTATTGCTTTTATTGGAGCAGCAATCGCTGCCGGGCTTGCCGGAATAGGCTCTGCAATCGGCGTTGGGATTGCTGGCGAATCTTTGGCAGGGTTAACATCTGAAGAACCGGAAAAGTTCGGTAAGGGCCTTGTGCTTCAGCTACTTCCAGGTACGCAGGGTATTTATGGGCTTTTAGTGGCTTTCATGATAGTTATGAAAGTAGGCTTACTTAGCGGTACTTTAATCGACATTACTCCAACTCAAGGGTTTTTACTCTTTGCAGGAGCGCTGCCTATAGGTATCGTTGGTCTATTTAGTGCTATCGCACAGGGTAAGACGGTAATAGCCGGTATTATTCTTTTAGGTAAAAGAGAAGAAGAGCAGGGCAAGGCGATCACAATGAGTATCATGGTCGAGACATACGCAGTTTTATCACTTCTTATATCTATGCTGATAATATTGCTTGTGCAGGTTGGTTGATAAGATTTGGAGTGTATTAAATTGACTGGAGCCGATAAAATTATTTCAAGCATTATAGAGGAAGCCGAAAAAGAAGCTAAAGATATTTTAGCGGAGGCAACTCTTAAGGCTGAAGAATTAAAAAAAGAATCGAACAGGGAATCAGGCCACAAAGCAAAAGAGATTTTGAAAGAAGCTAAGAAAACCGGCGAAGAAAGCAAAAGGCGTATACTTGCAGTTTACGGACTGGAACTTAAAAAAGAGCTTTTGGCAGCAAAGAGGAGTATGCTAAACGAGGCATATGATAAAGCGTTTCAAAGACTTTTGCATTTAAGTAAAGAAGAATACTTAGAGCTTATGAAAAAACTTCTTTTGAAAACGGTAACCACAGGGGACGAAAGCGTTATATTATCTAAAGAAGAATGTTATATCAACAGGGAATTTTTAGATACTGTCAATGATGAGCTTAATTTAAGCGGCAAAGAAGGGAAACTAAAATTAAGTGGAGAAAAAGCGGAATTAAAAGGCGGTTTCATACTTAAAAGCAAAGACCTTAGCATAGACTGTTCGCTTGAAACGCTTATAAAAGAACTGCGCGATAAAACAGAATCGCTATTAGCGCAGATTCTATTTGGTTGAGGTATAAAAATGACATATAAAAGTTACCCTTTTGCCTGTGCAAGTTTAAAGGTAAAGGAAACTAAACTCTTAACTAAAGAAAAACTTATGCGTATTGCCGAAACCAACAGTGCGGACGAAGCATATAAAGCCTTAGCTGATACTGGATATGGACTCGGAGAAACGTCATCTAACTTCGAAGCCCTTATTAGAAAAGAGCTTAGAGATGCTTACGAATATACAGCTAAAATAGCACCGGACGAAAAGGCGTTTAGCTTATATCTTTTAAAGACGGATTACCATAATCTAAAGATACTGTTAAAACTTTTATTAAAAAAAGAGCCGCTTTCAAGCAAAGCTTTAAGGCAAAACGGTACGATACCGACAGAAATTTTAAAAACTGCAATTACAGGTAAAAAATATAACAGCCTGCCTGTGGAAATGAAAGAAGCGCTGCTTTTGCTAGACCGGCAGTTTTCCGTAAAAGAAGACGTATCATTGATAGGGTTATATTTAGATGCGGCCTATGCTACTCAGCTTTTGCGCATAGTTAAAGACGTAAAAGAAGATTTTATTAAGGAATATATAACAGCATATATAGATTTTACAAATGTGCTTTCATATATACGCCTCCGTATATTAAATTCAGGCAAAGATATGCTTTTCAAGGTATTGATAAAAGGCGGAAAAATTGGCGAAAAGATGTTTCTAGATCTCTTTAACACTGATTGGGATTCTGTAGCCGGTTATTTAGCGCGGCAAGGCTATGAGAAGCCTCTAAAAACAGCTTTTGAAGAATTTAAGAAGAGCGGTTCACTTTACGCATTTGAAAAAGCAAGGGACGATTACCTTTTAAATATTATAAAGGAACATAAAAACGATGTGTTTTCTATTGCGCCGTCTATATCTTATATATTGGCAAAAGAGCGTGAAGCGGATAATATCCGTATTATTATGACGGCAAAGTTAAATGGAAAAGACAAGAGCTTTGTATTTGACAGAATAAAAGAAATGTATTCATAAATATTGATTTAAGGAAGAATTTAAATGGCTAAGATCGGTGTAATAGGAGATGCGGACAGTGTAATGGGCTTCAAAACGCTGGGCATTGATACATATAGCGCAACAGCGGGAGAGGCCCCCCAGCTTATACACAAGCTGGCAAGGGAAAAGTATGCAGTTATATTTATTACTGAGAGAACTGCTAAGAATGCAAAAGAAGCTATAGATAGATATAAGAATGTAGCTTATCCGGCTATCATACCCATACCCGGCAATTACGGAACGACAGGATTTGGAATGGCAAAGTTAAAATCAAATGCAGAAAAGGCCATTGGTATGGACATTCTTTTTTCAAATAAAGAAGGCAAATAGATTTTAGGAAAGTAGGAGCAATTCTTATGGAAGGATCGATTATAAAAGTTTCGGGGCCGCTTATTATAGCAAAAGGAATGGGCGAAGCTGAAATGTATGATGTGGTAAGAGTCAGTGAGAAACGTCTCATTGGAGAAATAATAGAGTTAAGAGGCGACAGGGCTTCTATACAGGTTTATGAAGAGACAAGCGGGCTGGGGCCTGGAGAACCGGTATATTCAACTGGTTACCCATTGTCGGTAGAACTTGGACCTGGGCTTTTAGAATCTATCTTCGACGGGATACAGCGCCCGTTAGATAAGATACGTGCTGAGTCTGGTGACAGGATTGAAAGAGGCGTTAACATACATGCGCTAGACAGGGAAAGAAAATGGCAGTTTCATCCTATTGCCAAGGTAGGCGCTGAGCTGTCGATGGGGGACATACTTGGCTATGTACAGGAGACGACGATAGTCAAGCACATGGTGATGGTACCACATAAGGTAGAAGGCACTCTTGAATGGATTTTTGATGGTGAAGCTACTATAAAGGATACGGTAGCAAAGATACGCAGACCAGACGGCAGTTTAAAAGAGATAATCATGCTGCAAAAGTGGCCGGTACGACGGGGACGCCCGTATAAGGAAAAGATGCCGCCTTCAGAGCCTATGGTCACGGGGCAGAGGGTAATAGATACCTTTTTCCCGGTAGCAAAGGGAGGCGTAGCTGCTATCCCTGGGCCTTTTGGGAGCGGCAAAACAGTTGTCCAGCATCAGCTTTCAAAATGGGCGGATGCCGATATAATCGTATATATAGGCTGCGGCGAACGCGGCAATGAAATGACGGATGTTTTAATGGAGTTCCCGGAATTAAAGGACCCGCGTTCCGGCGAACCGCTGATGAAGCGTACAGTGCTAATTGCAAATACTTCTGACATGCCGGTTGCAGCACGTGAGGCCTCTATCTATACTGGGATTACTATTGCGGAATATTTCCGCGATATGGGTTATAAAGTGGCGATAATGGCAGATTCCACTTCACGCTGGGCAGAGGCTTTGCGCGAGATGTCCGGAAGGCTGGAGGAGATGCCGGGTGAAGAGGGGTACCCCGCGTATTTATCTTCACGTTTAGCAGAGTTTTATGAGCGTGCCGGGATAGTAAACTGCTTAGGCAGTGACGGGAGAACGGGTGCAATCACGGCCATCGGTGCGGTTTCACCCCCGGGAGGCGATTTATCCGAACCGGTAACACAGTCTACACTGCGTATAGTAAAAGTCTTTTGGGGCTTAAGCGCACAGCTTGCCTATAGAAGGCATTTCCCTGCAATAGACTGGCTTTTATCGTATTCGCTTTATGGAGACAGGCTGTCTTATTGGTTTGATAAAAACGTAGATAATAACAGCACGGAAAATAAGAGAGATGCGCTAAGGCTATTACAGGAAGAATCGGAATTAGAAGAAATAGTCCGCCTTGTCGGTGTGGACGCGCTTTCAGTATATGACAGGCTTAAATTAGAGTCTGCACGTTCGATTCGCGAGGATTATTTGCAGCAGAATGCTTTTAATGAAGTAGATACATATACTTCACTTGGAAAACAGGACCTGATGCTTAAAATAATTCTTAGATATTTTAAACTTTCAAACAAGGCACTGAATGAGGGCGCGGAGTTTTCTGATTTAAGCAAGCTGCCTGTCCGTGAAGCGATAGGGCGTATGAAGTATGTTGAAGAAGACAAATTCAAGGCAAAATACGATGAAGTAAGCAAGCAGCTTGATGATGAAATAAATGCGCTTATTAAAGGAGGCGACGAAGATGCTTAAAGAGTATAGCACTATACGCGAGGTAGTCGGGCCTCTTATGTTGGTAGAAGGCGTTGAGGGCGTAAAGTATAACGAGCTGGTGGAAGTAGTAGAGCCATCCGGTGCTATACGCCGTGGCAAGGTCCTAGAAATTAATCAAGATAAAGCGTTAGTCCAGCTTTTTGAAAGCTCTCAGGGGCTTAAGATATCTAGTTCGAAGGCACGCTTTTGGGGCGTGGCATAGAGCTTGCAGTATCGTATGACATGCTTGGCCGTGTTTTTGATGGCATGGGGACCCCGAAAGACGGGGGACCGGCTGTAATACCAGAAAAACGGCTTGATATAAACGGCCAGCCGATCAATCCGACTTCACGTGATTACCCTTCGGAATTCATACAGACGGGCATATCTGCAATAGACGGTTTAAATACTCTTGTCCGTGGGCAAAAACTGCCTATTTTTTCCGGCTCCGGTCTGCCGCATGCGCAGCTTGCAGCGCAGATAGCAAGGCAATCTAAGGTAATAGGCGGAGAAGCTAATTTTGCCGTTGTATTTGCTGCCATTGGCATAACTTTTGAAGAGGCAGATTTCTTCGTTTCAGAATTTAAAAGAACAGGAGCAATAGACAGGACGGTGTTGTTTATAAACCTGGCTAACGATCCTGCGATTGAACGTATAACCACGCCGCGTATGGCATTGACTGCGGCTGAATACTTGGCATATGAAAAGGATATGCACGTTTTGGTAATTTTAACAGATATAACGAATTACGCAGAAGCGCTGCGTGAAGTATCGGCTGCAAGAAAGGAAGTCCCGGGCAGACGAGGTTATCCCGGATACCTTTATACAGACTTAGCTACCATGTATGAACGTGCAGGAAGGATAAAAGGCTTAAAAGGGTCTATCACACAGATACCTATCCTGACTATGCCGGAAGACGACAAAACACATCCGATACCGGATTTAACAGGTTATATAACAGAAGGCCAGATAATACTCTCGCGTGAACTTTTGCGCAAAGGAGTGACCCCACCGATAGACGTTTTACCTTCTCTTTCGCGCCTTAAAGATAAAGGCATAGGCAAGGGCAAAACGAGGGAAGACCATGCGGATACCATGAACCAGCTTTTCGCGGCATATGCAAGGGGGGCAGAAGCAAAAGAACTGTCAATAATACTAGGCGAAGCGGCATTATCTGATAACGACAAGCTATATGCTAAATTTGCCGATGCATTTGAGGCTGAATATGTTTCGCAGGGATACGAAACAGACCGCACGATAGAAGAAACTCTTGATTTGGGCTGGGAGCTTTTAAGTATCTTGCCTAAATCTGAATTAAAGCGAATAAGAGACGAATATATAGAAAAATACTTGGGCGAAAAAGTAGAGGAATAAAGCTATGGCACTGCTTCGGGTTAACCCTACGCGTATGGAGCTTACACGCTTAAAAAAGCGTTTAAAAGTCGCCGTGCGCGGGCATAAGCTTTTAAAAGACAAACGTGACGAAATGGTCCGCCAATTTATTGAGCTTGTAAAAGAAAATAAGCGCCTTCGTGAAGAGACGGAGGAGATTTTAATAAGAGCACTCAACGCATTTTTAAAGGCGCGCCTTGCTATGGCACCTGAAGAGATGGAGGAAGCGCTTATGTTTCCTGCACGTGAAATAACGGTAAAGGCAGGCAAGAAAAATATAATGAGTATAGATGTGCCGAGAATTACTTTTGAAGAGGTATCCAGAAGCGACGCATTTTTGCCTTACGGGTTTTTAAGCACGTCCGGCGAACTCGATACTTCAATCGTAGCACTTAAAGACGCTTTGCCGAACATGTTGAAACTAGCAGGTATTGAAAAGACATGCGATATGCTGGCAGATGAAATAGAGAAAACCAGGAGGCGTGTAAACGCTCTTGAGTATGTATTGATTCCACAGCTTGAAGAGACTATCAAATATATAGTTATGAAACTCGATGAAAACGAACGCGGGAATTTGACAAGGCTAATGAAGATGAAAGAAATGCTTCATGGCGAGTAAAAAAAGGCAGAGGTTCCTGCCTTTTTTATTTTTATAAATTTAAAACTTTAAGCCTTTGGCCCAATCGGCTGCCTTTTTAGCATTAGTATCTTTATCATTTGTAAGCGGGTCCATAAAATCTATTTCCCCGATAAATTGGTTGCCGTCAAGCGCTTCTTTAAACATCTTGAAGCATTTTTTAGTGCTGCCTCCGCCTTGGCAGGCAAACAATGCGATTTTTTTGCCGAAGAAGTTATATTCCTTTAGAAATGTATTATACGGTGCGGCATAGGTGCCGGCCCAAATCGGTGTTCCTATTATAACGTTATCGTATAGGCCTAAATCTACTTTATCGTTGATGAGCACCGGCTTCTCTTTAAATACAACGCTTTTACCGCCCCAAAAGTATTTTTTAAACCCGGTGGAAGGGTATTCCTTTTTCGTTTTTAATTCCAGTATGTCTGCATTAAGTTCTTTTGCAATTATTTTAGAAATAAATCTTGTATTTCCTTCTAACGAATAAAATATCACTAATGTTTTCATATAATTCTCCTATTAAATAAAGTATAGACTTTAAAATATATATATTCAAGAATTATTTATCAATAGTTTTGTTGCCGAAAAGTGCTAATTAAGTAAAAGCTGTTAAAATTATAAAAAAATTGTTTAAAGTATAATATGATTTGTAAAAATATAGACTTTTTTCTAATAATTTGTTATTATATTTTTATTTACAGTTCAAATCATCTTAATTATCAAATGGAAATTTAATATATATCTGGGAGGGCTCATGTATTGTAAAAATTGTGGGGCAAAAATTTCTGATAACAGCAGTTTTTGTTCTAGCTGCGGTACTAATTTAAATGATTCCGCTGTATCTTTTAAAAATAAAGAACCGGAAAAACATAAAAATAACAGCAAAAAGCTGCTTATTGGTATACTAGCCAGCTTTACGGCATTCATCGTTATAGCTGTTTCTGTAATCCTATTGCTCCCAAAGGGACCGGACAGTAGTATGCTCTCTGAGACACTGCAGCAAGAGACAATATCGCTTACCGATACTTATTATGATGCGCAGATTTTGACATATAAGGTACTAAATGTTGATAATACGCAGATAGATTATGATACTTGGTACCGTGGTATGGAAAAAGCATGCTCACTTTGGCAACAGCTCGACGAGCAATGTACTAAATTAGATTTAATATGTAACGATGTAATTGAAAACACATCATCGGGCACGCAGAACAATACGTTTCAAGATGCGGTAGGAAGCCTCTTTACATTAAGGGAGGCAAATGCATATACGAGAAATGAAATCAATGCGGTATTCGACGCTGCACCTGCCGGCCAGAGGATAAAAGCACTCGCAAATTTTTTAGGTACTGATGCTAAAACGGCGTACAGCGTATTAAAAAATACGCAGTCTGAAATAACAAAAGAGGCTTATGAGCAGGAAAGCTTTTACGAAAAGTGCGAGACAGCTGCTACAGTTATCAAAGATGCTGCAAAGGTTGGATTTATGGCAAGTACTATCGCGTATCAGGGAGGATTTGCCGCAACGTACAGCCTGCTAGAAGGTGCGGGTATTATCGCAGCGGGAGCCGACCTTTTTCTTGAGATTTATGAAGACGGTGCAACAATTGCATATGGAGAAGGCAATGATTATGCTGCGGTCGTTAAAGATTTGCGCAAAGGAAGCAAGCCTTTAGCCGCGATTTTCGGGTTAAGCAATTTAACCGGCAATGCTATTGAGCAGCTTGGATATTTATCAGATAGTACTTTGGCACTTTTCCAAAATGATGAGGTGCTTGGATTTAATATTAAAAATAAAAATCTTTCAAATGAAGAGCTTTATGGTATGGACTATGCTGATCTACAGTATTGGGCTAATGCTAACGGTATAGACTTGCAAACCACACCAAATGGATTCCCTAAATTGACCGCTGACGACGTTGCAGATGTTGACATAGATGTACCAGGCGCTTCTACAAAGCCTTCTGCCATAGTTTCACCGGAAGTTTCAGACGACGTTATAGCTGGCGATTTAAACCAGATCTTAATAGGCGTTTGGCAGGGTACGGATTACTGGGGCGACGGATATGGGGACGATGGGAGGTATATATCATACCATGTAGATAATCAAGGTGAGATTTCATATCTGACTTTTACAGAAAGCACAGCGTCATTCCAATATGTGAGAGAAGATACCGGAGAGAATGACGGTATGCCTACGGTTTTTCAATATACACTCGATGGGAATACAATAAACTTATATAGCGATGGTACACTTCAGTTTTGTGTCTATTATAATCCTTCAGACGGGAATATATATAATACAGATCCTGTGTATTTAACTACAAATGGCACTTACCGTTTATATGCTAAGATAAGCTCTTAGCAGTTTGAAAGAACCTTAAAATATATCTTTATTTTAAAGTATTTATATATATGATATTAATATTCATGATATAATACACTGTAGTAATTATAAAAATAAATATCCTTGTTAGGAATAAAGTAATGGAAAAAGAGACTAAAGTCACTCTTACTAAAAAACAAAATGCAATACAATTTATAAAATTTGCGGCATTTTCTGCTTCGGCGGGTATTGTACAGTTCTTAAGCTTTACTTTATTAACGGAACTTACCGATTTAAAATACTGGCCGTGTTATCTTATCGCACTAATATTGTCTGTAGTTTATAATTTTACTATCAACAGAAGATATACATTTAAATCTATCGCCAATTTCCCAAAGGCAATGCTTAAGGTAATTGGCTATTACTGTGTATTTACACCGTTATCTACCTGGTGGGGTGATCAGCTGACGGGTATTGGATTAAATGAATATATAGTGCTTGCAGGGACTATGCTTATAAACTTTATAACAGAATTTTTATTCTGCCGCTTTGTAGTATATAGGAAATCTATAAACACTAATAAGCTAGCCCAAAAAGAAATGAAAAAAGGATTGGTTTAAATTATAATATTTAAATAAATATTTTCAGGAGAATTAATATGGTAAGGCATATTGTAGCATGGAATTTTAAAAAAAATTTTACAAGTGAACAAAACAGGGAAAATGCGGCAAAGGCAAAGGAAAAGCTAGAAGCTTTAACAGATAAGATAGGCGAAATAGTTTCTTTAAAAGTAGATATAAATCCGCTTAAGACAAGTACCTGTGATATAGTTTTAACCAGCCTGTTTGAAAATGAGAAGACACTAGCTTCTTATATAATTCATCCGGAACATCAAAGAGTGCGAGACTTTGTCAATACTATACTGGAAAATAAGCAGTGCATAGACATCTATGAATAACCAGGTATTATTTATTAACTTGCTGTAAATATGAAAAGACATTTGGGTGAAAAGGGTACAACAAAAAAGATTATATTTAAACATATAATTATTCTATTAACTTGTACGGCATATATTTTGATAATCGATGCGCTAAACATCGGCTGCCCGTTTAGATGGGTAACGGGTATACCATGCCCGGCATGTGGTGCCATGAGAGCTTATGTATCTTTTTTCAATCTGGATTTTAAGGGCGCATTTTTACATCATCCACTTTTCTGGCTTTTACCTATACTACTGTTTATAGGTATACATAAAGACACTAAAATGCTTAAATTTTTAAGCACAAAAACAAAGCAGATAATCCTTATTTTAGGAGCAGTTTTATTTATTACCGTATATTTTATAAGGCTTTTTAATGGGTGGATTATCTAGTAAATTTTGTATTTTAATGTAAAGTTTTGTTGACAAGCAAAAAAGTTTATTATAGTGTGAGAGTATAAATATAATTAGGGGGATCCCGCATGGATAAGGAAAAAGTTGATTTTTATATTATGACAAATAACAAATATTTTCCGGAAGAAAAAATTCTTTTCTTAAGAGAAAAACTATCATGTTTAGACGATGAGAAGTTTATGCTGCTTACTTCTATGGAACTAAAAGATCCAACTACTATGCTTCTTATTTCTATATTTTTAGGGTCTCTTGGAATAGACAGATTTATGATAGGTGATACCGGTATGGGGGTTTTAAAGCTTTTAACAGCAGGAGTATGCGGGATATTAACTATTATAGATTGGTTTACTATCCAGAACCGTACGAAAGAACTTAATTTCAATAAGATAACGATGCTCATAGTATAAAAAATAATAAAAAGTTTTTAAAAAGCATTATTTAAATATAGATTTTGATAATAAAGTAATCTGTTAAATTATTGTGAATTATTATGTAAAAAAGCTGTAATATCTTGATAACATTTTTGTAAAATGATATACTTTTTTTGTTGAGAAATTTATATTTTATATATACATTTAGGAGAAGATGTCTTTGTTTAAAACAATCGTACATAGCTTTAGAAAAGCAGTATTATTTATAAACAAACTACTAATTATAGCAGTCACTTTGGCTGCTTATGTTTTTGTACTTTTTGAATACTATAATGAAGTACTTTTCTATTATAAAGGGAATTATATAATTGTATTTTTATACTTAATTATATTATTGTTATTCGCTGGATCGTACGGTTGTTTTAGAATAGGTATTTTAAGGCTGTACGAAATCGTATGTTCTTATATACTTGCTATTTTTATTACAAATCTTATAACTTATTTCGTCTTGTCATTAATTGCAAAGACTATGTTAAACCCGATTCCGTTGGGCATTCTTGCGATATTCCAATGTGTTATTTCGTGCATACTTTATTTGGCTGCAAATAAAATATATTTTAAACTATATCCTGCAAGGGACTGCATAGTTATTTATTCTGCCTCGGACAAGGACAAGGCGATAGTCAAGAAATTTAAAAGTATAAAAGAGAGATATAAGATATGCGCTATATATAAAGAAAGCGAGGAATATGAATATCTTATTAGCAAGATAGATAAACATTCCGCTGTAATATTAGGAGACATTGCAGAAGAACTTCGTGTAAAGCTTATTTCATACTGTTTTGAGAAAGACAAGAGGCTTTATATAGTACCTACAATGCAATATATTTTAATGAATAATGCTCATGAAATACAAATCAAAGATTCGCTGATTTATATGTGTAAAAACAGGGGGTTTGCACTGGAACAGCTTGCAATCAAGCGTTTTATGGACATAGCCCTTTCATTTATCGGTATAATAATTTTAAGCCCTATTATGATACTAACTATACTTGCAATCAAGCTTCAGGACGGAGGGCAGATATTTTATAAGCAAAAAAGGCTTACTAGAAATGGCAGAACCTTTACTTTAATAAAATTCAGAAGCATGATAGAAAGCGCGGAGCCTGACGGAGAAGCGCGTTTTGCAGATATAAACGATTCACGCATAACTAAAATAGGGAAGTTTATAAGGGCAACACGTATAGATGAGATACCTCAGTTATTTAATATTTTAACCGGAGATATGTCACTTGTCGGCCCAAGGCCGGAGCGGCCGGAAATTTTTGAAGAATACTGTAAAGTATTCCCACAATTCAGGTACCGGTTAAAAGTTAAGGCAGGGCTTACAGGTTATGCGCAAATTTACGGCAAGTATACCACATCTCTTGAGGATAAAGTAAAAATGGACTTGCTTTATATAGAACATTGTTCAATAATAATGGACGTACGCCTTTTGATATCCACTTTAAAAGTTGTGTTCATGAAAAAAAGTACAGAAGGGTTTTCAAAAGAAGATTTAAAGCTCGTTGGTAATGTAACTAAAAATATTAAAGTTAAAACGAAAAAGAAATAACTATACTTAAAGAGGGGAAAAGACATGATACTTGTAACCGGAGGGGCAGGCTTTATAGGTAGCCATACCTGCATTGAACTGATTTCAAGCGGATATGACATATTAATTGTAGATGATTTTTCTAACAGTAAGCCGGAAATAGTTGATAAGATTGGTTTAATTGCAGGCAAAAAAGTGCGCTGTATCCATGCCGATGCAACTGATAAGGCTATGCTTAAACGGATATTTAATGAAAATAAAATAGATGCCGTAATACATTTTGCAGGGTTTAAGGCTGTTGGAGAATCAGTTGAAAAACCTCTTTTATATTATAAAAATAATATAGATTCAACACTTGCCTTATGTGAAACTATGCAAGAATATGGCGTTAAAAAGTTTATATTTAGTTCCTCTGCAACTGTATATAGGAGCGACAATAAAATGCCTCTTGATGAGGATTCTTCGCTTGGTTGTACAAATCCCTATGGATGGACCAAGTATATGATAGAACAGATACTTAGAGATATATGCGTTTCAGATAAGGAGTGGGCTGTAGCTCTTCTTAGGTACTTTAACCCTATAGGAGCTCATAAAAGCGGGCTAATAGGTGAAGACCCAAACGGTATACCAAATAACTTAATGCCATATATTACGAGAGTAGCATCCGGAAAACTTGAAGAACTGCACGTTTTTGGAAACGATTATCCAACGCCGGATGGAACTGGTATAAGGGATTATATACATGTGGTAGACCTTGCAAAAGGCCATGTAAGTGCGCTTAATTACGTCAATAAAAATACGGGTATTGAAGCTTTTAACTTAGGAACAGGGAGAGGATATAGCGTACTTGAAGTTATAAAGGCCTTTGAAAAAGCTTCCGGCAAAAAACTAACTTATGTGATAGACGGCAGGCGAGCAGGTGATATCGCAGTATGTTTTGCCAAAACGGACAAGTCTAAAAAAATTCTTAATTGGGAAGCAAAACTTAACTTAGATGATATGTGTACAGACTCATGGAGATGGGAGTTAAATAGAAAATAAATATTTATATCAAATAAAAAGCTTTAAAACTATTGTTTAGAGCTTCTTTGTTTATAATTTTTCCTAAAAATTTCAAAAAAGGGCTTGTATTTTTTTTCAAAAAAGTGTATTGTAATTATACAAAATACTTTTCGCATTTTGTTGAATAAGTTCCCTTCTCATTACAGCCATTGCCAAAGAAGTGGCTGTAAAATCATGCGAGAAACTTAAAAAGTTTCTCGCATTTCTTTTTTTTCCTAAAAAATTAGTCCAAAGTGGGGCGTAAAGTTTTATGCCTTTACATGCTGCTTTATATGAATGTATAACCTGTTTTTAACAGCATATACATTATGTATATTGTGTTAGAAGGTGATATTTTGAGGCTTGATGAAGTTGGTGTGGGTATCCCTGTGGTGATAAAGGAAATACACGGGACAGGAGCGCTTAGAAGAAGGATATTAGATATGGGGATGACCCCGAATACACGTATAGTCATAAGCGGAGTTGCATCTGGCGGCAACCCGATCGAGATTTCTGTTAGGGGATATGAGTTAACAATGAGGCTCAAAGATGCTCAGATAATAGAAGTAGTTAAGATACATGAGGGTTAGTTTATGTTATTGGCGCTTGTAGGGAACCAAAACTGCGGAAAGACAACGCTTTTCAACAGGCTTACAGGCAGTAAACAGTACGTTGGAAATTTCCCGGGAATTACCGTTCAGAAAAAAGAAGGAAGAGTTTTAAAATTAAAAGATGCCATATTAGTAGATCTGCCGGGTATATACTCTCTTTTGCCATATACGCCTGAGGAAATTTTATGCCGGGATTTTTTATTAAACGAGCGTCCGGATGTGATAATAAATATTATCGATGCAACTAATATTGAGCGGAACCTTTATCTTACAATTCAGCTTTTAGAGCTAGATATACCTATCGTTATTGCTCTTAACATGATGGATGACATAGATGCAGCCGGAGGTAAAATAGATGCGGAATCGATTGAAAAAAAGCTTGATATTCCCATCGTACCGATTTCCGCAAAGAAAAATAAAGGTATAGATGTTTTAATTGAAAAAGTAAAGCAGTTAAGTGTATCAAGAAAAAAACCAATGCCTAAAATAATTTCCAGGGAAATTGAAGGCCTTTATAAGCAAATTGAAGAAATCATAACGAAAAATAGTATAAGGTTAAATTACCCGAAAAAATACTCAATTACAAAATTGATAGAGAAGGATACGGAATTTTTAAAACATCTGGAGATAAGAAAAGGCGTTTTAGAGCAAATAGAGGAAAAAGTTTTAGAATTAGAAAATAAAATAAAGATGGACAGGTTTTGCGCTTTAGCGGATATGAGATATAGGTTTATAGAAAAAATATGCTCTGGAAATATTTTTCTAGGAGATGTTTTAAAGGCCAAGGAGTTTTCAAAGAAGCTGGATAAAATTTTTACAAGCCGCTATTTTGCAATACCTATCTTTTTAATTATCATACTTATTATATTTTACTTTACATTTGGCGGTATAACGCAAAAATTAGGTGATATTTTAAGCGGACTTATCACTAGCATATCTGAAAAAACAGACGTATTTTTAAATAATATAGGCCTTTCTGTAATATTAAATTCTTTAATTGTAGATGGCATAATAAGCGGTATAGGCAGTGTTGTTTCTTTTCTGCCCACTATTTTGATGTTGTTTTTTCTGCTTTCTATTTTAGAAGGAAGCGGATATTTTGCTAGGATTGCATATTTTATGGATGCGCATTTTGCAAAGATAGGGCTTTCCGGAAAGTCTATAGTGCCGATGCTGCTTGGTTTTGGATGCAGTGTACCGGCGATAATGGCAACACGCACATTGATAGGGGAAAAGGATAGAAAAATTACGGTTTTTATAATACCATTTATGTCTTGCAGCGCCAAACTTCCTGTATACACTATGTTTGCTGCTGCTTTTTTTAGTAAAAACAGGATTATTGTCATGGCTTCACTGTATTTAATTGGCATATTGGTAGGGGTTTTATCTGCTAAGATATTAAGCAAGTTTTATAAAGATAAGAGTGAGTCTTCGGTATTTTTGCTTGAATTACCTCCGTATAGAATACCGACTTTAAGAACGGTGCTAACACATATGTCTGAAAAGACAAAGGATTTTTTAAAACGGGCTTTTTCTATAATACTGCTTGCTTCTATTGTTATATGGCTGTTAAAATCGTTTGATTGGAACTTTAATTTTATTTCTGACAGCCGTTTTAGTATACTTTCTTATATAGGTATTTTGCTTGTACCTGTTTTTATTCCGTTAGGGTTTGGTGATTGGAGAATATGCGCCGCGCTTTTAACGGGATTAGCTGCGAAAGAAACTGTAATAAGCACGTTGAGTATACTGCTTAACTGTACCAAAGAAACTTTATCTACGGCATTGATGGGGCTGTTTACTCCATTAAGTGCATTTTCATTTCTGGTTTTTACTTTGCTGTATTCGCCTTGCGTAGCTTCTATCGCAGTTGCGAAAAGGGAACTTGGCAGTGCATGGCTGACTTTTAAAATGATTTTATTTCAGACTTCGGTTGCATGGGGGCTCTCCTTTATCATTTATAGAATAGGGAAAATATTTTTTGCATAGCATATTGACAATGCTGTTTTTTTGAGTATAATTAAATATAATAATAATTATCATTCTTAAGGATTTTAATATGATATATTCAAAACAAAGAGAAATTATATATAACGCAATGAAAGATAACAGGAGCCATCCTACGGCGGATGAGCTTTACAATCAGCTTAAGCCTAAAAATCCGCAGCTTAGTATAGGTACTGTATACAGGAATTTGAATTTACTTGTAGAAAAAGGATTAATAGATAGGATAAAAGTTCCAAATGGGCCAGACAGGTTCGACCGTAAAGACAGCCCGCATTACCATATGATATGCAAAGTATGCGGTAAAGCTTTTGATATCCCAAAATCATATATAGAAATAAACAAAAATGCACTTAATAAAGATGATATTGCATTGGTTGAAGAGTTAAATGTAATATGTTACGGTAAATGTAGGGATTGTATTTAGTTTGCCTGCGTTAAAAACGCATTTAATAAATTAATTTTAAAAAAAGGAGAAAGAGACTTATGAAAGATTTAAAAGGAACAAAAACAGAATCAAATTTAATGGCTGCATTCGCTGGTGAATCACAAGCGAGAAACAAGTACACTTTTTATGCATCACAAGCCAAGAAAGAGGGATACAACCAAATAGCTGCTATCTTTACAGAAACTGCAGGAAATGAAAAAGAGCATGCTGAGATTTGGTATAAACTATTTACCGGTGGCATAGGAGACACGAAGCAGAACTTGGCTGATGCTGCATCAGGTGAAAATTACGAATGGTCTGATATGTATGCTACATTTGCAAAAGAAGCAAGAGAAGAAGGATTCGAACAAATCGCCGGCCTTTTTGAAAGGGTAGCTAAGATCGAAAAAATACATGAAGAGAGATATCTTAAATTGCTCCAAAACTTAAACGAAGGGAAAGTATTTGAAAGAGATGGAGTAGTGATTTGGAAATGTTCAAACTGCGGACATATACATGTTGGCAAAACCGCTCCTGAAATTTGCCCGGTATGTTCACATCCACGTGCATATTTTGAGCTAAGAGCAGAAAATTATTGAGGTAAAACACATGAATAAATCAGTTTTAAGAGACATATCTTACGGGGTTTATGCTATAGGCGTTAAAGACGAGAAAAAATTTACAGGCTGCATTGTAAATACGGTTTTTCAAATCACGAGTGAACCTATGATTATTGCGATCAGCTTGAACAAAAATAACTATACTTATGGCGTGGTCGATAAAACAAAAAGATTCGCTGTATCCATTTTGTCTGAAAAAACTGAAAGTACAGTGATTGGGCGCCTCGGGTTTTATTCGGGCAAGGATACGGATAAATTTGGTTCAGTTAAATATACGGTTAAGAGTGATCTTCCGGTAATTGATAACAACATTTGTTCGTACCTTATTTGCGAAGTTAATTCAATGCACGATATGGGGACACACGTCGTTATATTTGCCAATATAGTTGATGGAGATAAAGTTACAGATTTAACTCCTATGACTTATAAATACTACCATGAAGTAGTAAAGGGGAGTGCCCCGAAAAACGCACCTACTTATATAGAAGAAAAGCCAAAGGCAGCAGAAAATAAAAAAGCTGCAAGCGGCGTAAGGTATATATGCACTGTATGTGGATATATTTACGAAGGCGATATAACTAAAGAGCCGGACACATATAGGTGCCCCATATGCAACCAACCTAAAAGCGTATTTAAAAAGCTGGAAGATTAATTTTTGACAGAAATATTAAAAAGCATGGCGTTTGATACTGGCCATGCTTTTTAGTTTCTTTAAAGAACAAAAAAACTCTTGTTTATTTTATTTTAAAAATATAAATTGTGTACGAGTAAAAATGATTTCTTTGTTTTTATTCTTCAGGTTTATCTTCGTTCTCAAAATGTTTGGATATTCTTCCTAAGTAGTCTCTCATTGACAAGAGAATAAAATTAGCTTCAAATAATATTCTTACTACCACAGATGATACTATCATCATTAACCCTACTAAAGGTTCGATAAATAATATGATCAAGCCACCGATTAGAAATACAACTGATACTGTCATAAAAAGGACTTTTAAGATCGGTGAAATCCACAGGCTTTCAAAGTTTAAGAATTTATACAGTTTGGCCGCAAAACCCGTATATTTATTGCGGTTTTTTTCCGGTAAAAATACTATAATTAAAACAAGAGCAGCGATAAATGCACAGATGCTTAAAATAAAAAGAATAATAGGTATGGCCGCTAAAGCATTGTAATAACCATAATTATAACTATAATACATTATTTATTTTCCTCCTTTTAATACCATAATATAAACCAGAGTTCTTTGTTTTATATATATTTATTTTATTTTACATTAAAAATACTTATCTGACAAGAAATAACATAAAAAAAATTAAAAAAAAGTTAAAAGTTTAGTCATTTTTATGTTCATTTTCTGGCGATACTTGACTTTAATTAATGTGTATATTAATATATTAAAAAATATGTCTTGAGTTTTTTGAAAATACCATAAAACTGTTTAATTTATTATACAAAAGCTGGTACTTTAAAAGGAACCGGCATTTTTATTGAAGTCGGGGGGATGCATTATGATTATTATATTAAAACAGGATGCCAATGAAACCGCGAAAAAAGAACTGATAAATCAGATAGAGGCTATGGGCCTTACTATACATTATTCTCAGGGGAAACACACTTCGCTTTTAGGCCTTATCGGCGATACATCTGTAGTTGATATCGAAAGTATACTTGCAAAAGATATAGTCGCAGATGTAAAGAGAATACAAGAACCTTATAAAAATGCAAATCGGAAATTTCATCCGAGGGATACTATCGTCGATGTAAACGGAATAAAGATAGGCGGCGGGAATTTTCAAGTGATTGCAGGGCCTTGCTCTGTTGAAAGTGACGAGCAGATCTCTAGTATAGCAAAAGACGTACTTGGGTCTGGCGCTACTTTGCTTCGGGGTGGCGCTTTTAAACCGAGGACTTCTCCTTATTCTTTTCAGGGTATGGGAGCTAAAGGGCTTGACATGTTACAGGAAGCGAAAAAGCTAACAGGGCTCCCTGTTGTTACGGAAATAATGGATGCATCGCACATATCTCTTTTTGAGGGCGTTGATGTTTTGCAGGTCGGCGCACGCAATATGCAGAATTTTGAACTTTTGAAGCAGTTAGGGAGCATAAAAAAGCCTATTCTTTTAAAAAGGGGGCTTGCTAACACAATAGAGGAGCTCCTTATGAGCGCGGAATATATAATGGCTTCGGGAAACGAAAATATAATATTGTGTGAGCGTGGAATCAGAACGTTTGAGACGGCATATAGAAATACTCTTGATATATCTGCGATACCTATGTTAAAGGAAAAGACGCATCTGCCGGTCATAATAGACCCAAGCCATGCTGCCGGGATACCATGGATGGTGGAACCTCTGTCACTTGCTGCTATTGCCGCCGGAGCAGACGGGCTTATAATAGAGGTACACAATGATCCGTCGCACGCGAAATCTGATGGGCAGCAGGCGCTTTCTCCAGCACAGTTTGATGTTATAATGAAAAAGTTAAAAAGCACGGCTGAATTTTTCGGCAAAAAGGTAGGATAATATTTTATCCTGTTTACATATGATTTTTATGGGGTTTTAAATACAAATTTATAGTAAAGGAAGTTGACATAATTGAATGTTGTTGTATTGGCGGGTGGATTAAGTACAGAACGGGATGTTTCTATATCAAGCGGAAGCCTGATATGTGCTGCTTTGAAAAGGGCGGGGCATAACGCTATTTTAGTTGATGTTTTTTTAGGAACGGAGAATCTTAACAGCAGTATAGAAGATGTTTTTAAAAGGGGAGATGAGCTTTTAAAAACGGATATCGGCACAGAGGTTCCGGATATTGAAACAATAAAAGCAACAAGGGGCGAAAGCATATTCGGGGATATCGGCACTAACGTAATTGAGTTATGTAAAGCTGCTGACATCGTATATATGGGGCTGCACGGCGAGAACGGCGAAAACGGAAGGCTGCAGGCATTATTTGATGTTATCAAGGTAAAATATACGGGCACAGGCTATCTTGGCAGTGCGCTGGCCATGAACAAAGCGCTAACAAAGCAACTTCTTTTAGCTAACGGCGTGCTTACGGCTGCGGGTATCGTCATAACCAATAAGGATAAGGACAGCATCAGCATTATAGGCGGTATAAAGATGCCGTGTATCATAAAGCCTTGTTCCGGAGGGTCCAGCATCGGAATATCTATAGCTAGGAATAAAGATGAGCTTAATAGGGCTATTGATGAAGCATTTAAATACGAAAACGAAGTGCTTATAGAGGAGTATATAGAAGGCAGGGAGTTTTCAGTTGGCATTTTGGGAGATAAAGTACTTCCTATAATCGAGATAATACCAAACGAAGGTTTTTATGATTATTCGCATAAATATCAAAAGGGATGGACAAAGGAAGTCTGCCCTGCCGATTTAGATGATGTGACAGCTAAAAACATGCAGGATGCCGCATGCAAGGTTAATAAGGTCTTAAAATTAGAAGTTTATTCTAGGATAGATTTTATACTTGATAAGGATAATAACATATACTGCCTCGAGGCAAATACCTTGCCTGGCATGACACCGACCAGCCTTCTTCCGCAGGAGGCATTGAATATTGGCATTTCATACGAAGAATTATGCGAAGAAATAATTAAGTTATCTCTTTTGAAAAACCAGGAGTAAGATATTGCTTAAATTTAAATTGAAAGAAGCTTTAAAAGCTGTTAATGGAAAGTATTACGGAAATTTAAAATACTTAGAGTCTGATATTTTGGGTGTCAGTATAGACAGCCGTGAAATAAAAAAAGGCTTTTTGTTCATACCCATAAAGGGAGAGCGCTTTAACGGACACGACTTTATAGCTTCGGCATATGAAAACGGAGCTTTATGCTGCTTTTCTGAGAAAGTCCTGAATACAGATAAACCGTATATCTTAGTTGAGTCGGCACTAAATGCGTTTCAGGACCTAGCAGAGTTTTACCGCAGCTTATTTTCAATAAAAGTAGTTGGTATAACCGGAAGCGTAGGGAAGACTACGACAAAAGAGCTTGTAGCTTGTGTGCTTAGCAAAAAGTATAACGTGTTAAAAAGCAAGGGCAATTTTAATAACCAGATAGGTGTGCCGTTAACGATTTTTCGATTGGAAAAAGAACATGAGGTAGCGGTAATTGAGATGGGGACTAACCACTTTGGCGAAATAAGGAATCTTGCCAAGATGGCAAGGCCGGATATCTGCATATTTACAAATATTGGGGAGTCACATCTTGAGTACCTAGGTACTAAAGAAGGCGTTTTAAAAGCTAAATCCGAAATGCTCGATTATATGAGAGAAGACGGTACGATAATCATAAATGGCGATGATAATTTGCTACCGACACTTAAAGGCAAAGGGCTTGACATTATTTCATTCGGCAAAAAACAAAGCAATTTTATATATGCAAGAGGGCTGCGGAATATAGGGCTTTTAGGCTTAAGCGCTATAATAGGCTCCAAAGGCAAGGTTTTAACTGATATATTTATACCATCTCCAGGTGAGCATATGCTTTATAATGCCCTGGCGGCATTTTCAGCCGGTGTAGCACTTAATCTGAGCATAGAGCAGATAAAAGCCGGGATAAAGGACTTCATTCCGACGGGAAATAGAATGAATATAATAAACTTAGGCAAGATAATCATATTAAATGACTGTTATAATGCAAACCCTGCTTCGATGAAGGCGGCACTAGACGTTTTGGCAACGGCTAAAGGAAGAAAAGTATGTATTTTAGGCGACATGCTTGAACTTGGAGATAACAGCAAAGCATACCATTTTGAAATAGGCCAATATGCCTGCGAAAAAAATATGGATATAATAATAGCGGTAGGTGAGCTTTCCAAAAATATATACGATGGAGCGGTTTTCAACTGCAAAGGAAAAACATTTTATTTTGAGAGCCAGAACGAGCTGCTAAAAAATATTAACAAGTATATTGCCGTGGGCGACGTTATTTTGATAAAGGCATCTAGGGGAATGAAATTAGAAAACACATTCAATAAATTAAGGGAACTTTATAATTAGGATTTTACAAGATATTTTCTAAAGCGATATTATCTATATATTCGATATGCCCGAATAAGAAGGTTAATACCTGGGCCTCGGATAAAAACATAGATTTTTCTTCGCTTTCCAGGTAAGATGCAGCCAGCCTTAAAGACCTCTCGATATTGTCGATTTCAGTATGTTCTATCAAAGCTTCTAAAGTTTTTTCGGATTTTTCCCATTGTTCGTTTATTAACTCCATTTTTTCTTTCGCCGAGTCAAAATCATCTGCGTTTACATACATTATTGCCTCTTTGCAATAAGAAAGGAACACATCGCTTGTATTTTTTATGTAGACGTGTTGTAAAACCGCAAATGTTATTGTCCCAAGAAAAAGGGCAATTATCAAGATCTTTTTAAACATTGCTTCTGTCTGCCTTCACTGTCATGGTCTTTTTAACTCCGTCTTTTGTCTGCAGGTAAAGTTCATTAATTTCGTTTACAGTTGCATAAAAAACGTCTGAAACATCACTTATTCCATGCCTCTTGATTTCATTGACAAGCAAATCTTCAGATAGGTTAACAGCATCTAGGTTTTTTTTGTGCACTTTCCCATCTAGAATCACTGCATAATAAAAGCCTTTGTTTTGCGGTTTTAAATTTATATCTTTTGGAGTTAACGGTGATTTATCCGGGCGCAGAATAACACTCAGCTTGCCGTTGGTCTCAAGTATGGCATAGTAAATGTCATTTATATCTACAACTTCTTTTGAACGCACTTCTTCTAAGACGTCATTTATATCCATGCTGTTTTTCTTAAGCTCTTTTTTATTTAGCATACCTTTATTTATGATAAAAGATGGCTTTCCTGAAAAAAATGCCCGTGCTTTTTCGCTTTTCATACATAAAAAAGTCAAAAGGGAATGCATAGAAAGAAGCACTATAGTAGGAATTACGCCGTAAGTTATGGGAATACCAGAATTAGCAAGCGGGGTGGCCACCATGTCTGCTATTATAATGGATATGACAAATTCAAACGGCTGGAGCTCGCCCATCTGCCTTTTTCCCATTAACCGCATAGATAAAATTACAAATAAATAAAGTATCGTTGATTTTATAATTACATTTAGCATATTTTTCTCCCTTATAGTATAATGAAACAAAAATAAAGCTTTTATGTGCGGAGAAAATCGTATGGAAAAAAATGTTGTTCATGCATATATCGGTTGCGGAAAAGGAAAGACCACTGCTGCATTCGGCCTTGCGTTACGTGCGCTCGGGCATGGCGAAAAGGTATCTATTCATCAGTTTTTGAAACAATTTATAAGCGGAGAAGCACTTTTTTTAAGAGGCCATGCAGATATATTTTGTTATGGTATAAGCGGATTTTATTTTTCTATGACAGACGCTGAAAAACAGCTTTTAAAGGAAAAGACTCTTAACGGTTTTAAAGCAGCAGCTAAAGACTTAAAAAGCGGGGAATATTTCCTTATTGTATTAGATGAAGTTTTAGGTGCAATAGAAATTGGATTAATCGAAGTTTCAGATTTAATAAAAGCACTTGAAAATACCAATAATAATACGAATGTAGTAATTACAGGCAGGGTTTTGCCAAAAGAATTATACGAAAAATTGGATTTGATTACTGAGATGAAAAACGTAAAACATTACTACAAAAAAGGGATAAAATCAAAGCGTGGAATAGAATATTAAGTGTTGTAAAATGGATTAAAAAGTTGTATCATAGATTAAATATAAGTTTTTAATTGAGGAAAGGATGGTTTTATATGAAAATGGATGCTTTGCCCGAAAGCTTAACATTTGACGACGTATTATTGGTTCCGCAACCAAGCTCGGTAATTCCGACAGAGACTGTCTTAAAAACCGCACTTGCAAGAGATATTGTTTTAAACATTCCGATGGCAAGCGCAGCAATGGACACGGTAACAGACAGCAGGCTGGCTATTGCAATTGCGCGCGAAGGTGGAATAGGAATAATTCATAAGAATATGAGTATAGAGGATCAAGCTAGCGACGTGGACCGCGTTAAACGGTCTGAACATGGCGTCATAACGGATCCTTTTTCTTTAAGCCCGGAACATTTGGTGAAAGAGGCCAATGAATTGATGGCAAAATACCGTATCTCCGGCGTTCCAATAACAGAAGGAAACGGAAAATTAGTAGGTATTTTGACTAACCGTGACCTCAGATTTGAAACGGATTTTTCTAAGAAAATAAAAGAAGTAATGACTTCTGAAAATCTAGTTACAGCTCCAATGGGGACGACTTTAGCCCAAGCTCAGGAGATACTTAGAAAACATAAGATAGAAAAACTTCCGTTGACAGATTCGAAAGGATATTTAAAAGGCTTAATTACTATAAAGGACATAGAAAAGACAATACAATATCCCAATTCCGCTAAGGACAAAAACGGCAGGTTATTGGTTGGTGCCGCTGTAAGCACTTCTGAAAATACACTTGAGAGAGTAGAAACACTTTATAAGTCAAAAGTAGATGTTATTGCCGTTGATACGGCGCACGGGCATTCGATAAACGTAATAAATACGGTAAAAGCAATACATGCGGAATTTCCGGACTTGCCTATAATTGCTGGGAATGTCGCTACTGCATCTGCTGTTGCAGATTTGGTAAAAGCCGGGGCAGATTGCATCAAAGTAGGTATAGGACCTGGTTCTATTTGCACAACGCGTGTTGTAGCTGGTATAGGTGTACCGCAGTTTTCAGCAATATGCGAATGCGCAGCCGAGGCGGCTAAATACGGTGTGCCTATAATCGCAGACGGCGGAATAAAATATTCTGGAGATATAACCAAGGCTTTGGCCGGCGGAGCATCTGTAGTCATGATAGGCAGCTTGTTTGCAGGAGTAGAAGAAAGCCCCGGAGAAACGGAGATATACCAAGGAAGAAGTTTTAAGGTTTATCGTGGAATGGGGTCTGTCGGAGCTATGAAGCAGGGCTCTAAAGACAGGTATTTCCAGGAAGGGCAAAACGATCCTGAAAAGCTTGTACCTGAAGGCGTTGAAGGGCGTGTGCCGTATAAAGGGACTCTTTCAGATACTATATATCAGTTAATAGGCGGGTTGCGTTCCGGCATGGGATATTGCGGTGCGAAGACTATAGCAGAACTGCAGGAAAAGGCTAAATTTGTAAGAATAACAAGCGCAGGGCTGCAGGAAAACCATCCTCATGATATTTACATAACAAAAGAAGCGCCTAACTATACAGTTCGGTAAAGTACTAATGAATAAATACCTTAAACTTATAGAGTTTATAAAGAAATATAAAAACTGCGGCGTTATGTTTTCCGGCGGGACAGACAGCTTCTTTTTACTGAGCGCAGCTATAGACGCTATCGGAAAAGACAATGTAACTGCGATAACGTTAAAAACGCCATTTGTTTCTAAAAGCGAGATTGAAACGGCAGTTTCAGGAGCCAAGATGCTAAATGCCAAGCACATAATCATTGGTTTTGATATACTTAACGATGATAATGTAGTAGTAAATGATACTGAGCGCTGTTATTACTGCAAAAAAGCAATTCTAGGCTATGCCATTTCAAAGCTTGATGAATTAAAATTGGAAGTGTTGTTTGACGGTACCAATAAGTCAGATGAAGGGGATTACCGCCCAGGCATGAAGGCACTTTTTGAATTTGGCGTTATAAGCCCTCTTAAGCAGGTGGGATTTGAAAAATCTGAGATAATGGATGAGCTTAAGTCAAGAGGGTTTAAAAAGATGGCACGTAGCGCCGATGCATGTCTTGCCACAAGAATTAAAACCGGGCAAAAGATAACCAAAGAAAAGCTGAATAAAATAGAAAAAGCTGAAGAGTATATAAAATCTTTCGGCGTTAAGTTAGTTCGCGTAAGAACGATAGACGATAATGCAGTAATAGAGCTTTTAAAAGAAGATATAGAAAATTTTAAAAAAGAACATTTAGGTGAAGCTTTAATAAAGTTAAAGAAGATTGGATATAAAAATGTCTCTTTATCCAAAGAAGGATATAAACGGGGAAGTATGCAATCTTAAGTAGGAGTTTTTGATATGATAGACGAAATACTTAAAAATTTTCAGGAAGGTAAAACAAATTTTGACGAGGCTAAATGCCAGCTGGAAAATTTATTATATAAGGATTTGGGATTTGCAAAAATAGATAATTTAAGGCAGAGAAACAAAGGCTTTGCCGAAGTCATATACTGCAAAAGCAAGACAATAGACCAAATATCATGTATTGTACGTGCGATGAACGAAAACGGTACAAAAAATATTCTGCTATCCCGCATAAGCAAGGAAGCAGCAGATGAAATAAAGAAGATAGATCCTGACGCTGAGTATTCTGAAATTGCCAATATGATGGTCTGCTTTAAGGAAAAGCAGGAAACTTCAGGGGGCAAAATTTTAGTAGTATGTGCAGGAACGTCTGACCTCCCTGTGGCAGAGGAGGCAGTGATAACTGCTCAGGCTATGGGAAACGAAGTAGAACGGCTCTACGATGTAGGAGTTGCCGGAATACATAGATTGCTTAAAAATACGCCTAAGTTACGAGAGGCAATGGTAATAATAGCAGTAGCTGGAATGGAAGGTGCACTTCCAAGTGTTATAGGAGGGCTTACGAATAGGCCTATTATCGCAGTACCGACAAGCGTAGGTTACGGCGCTAATTTCGGAGGGTTGTCCGCTCTGTTAACTATGCTTAACAGCTGCGCAAGCGGCATTTCAGTAGTTAACATCGACAATGGTTTCGGAGCGGGATACCAAGCATCTTTGATTAATAATTTGTTGAAGGAGAAAAACTTATGAGAGCATTATTTTTTGACTGTTTTTCAGGAATAAGCGGAGATATGACACTGGGCGCGCTGCTAGATGTATCTGGGGCGAAGGAAGATTTTTTAAAGGAGATGGACAAGCTAAGTATTCGAGATGAATTTGAGCTTGATATAAAAAAGGCCGTAAAAAAAGGAATTTCCGGCACATCTGTAGAGGTCATAGTAAAACCGCATGGCCATGATCATGACCACCATCATCATGAAGAGAATCATAACCACGAAGAACATAATCATGAGCACCATCATGAAGAGGACAAACATGAAGAACACCACCACAGAGGGCTCAGCGATATAAATAAGATAATCGAAGAGTCTGACCTTGAGATCATAGTAAAACAAATAGCAAAAAGCATATTTAAAACGTTGGCTGAAGCCGAAGCGAAAGTCCACGGGACTACTGTTGAAGAGATACATTTTCATGAAGTCGGCGCCGTCGATTCTATCGTCGATATCGTCGGTACTGCTGTATTGCTAAATATCATAAAACCAGAAATGATAATTTGTTCGCCAATTAATACTGGCTCCGGCACTGTTAAGTGCGCTCACGGCATAATGCCAGTCCCGGCACCTGCGACTGCTGAGATACTGCAAGGGCTAAAGTACTATGCAAAGGGCGAAGGGGAAAGGACCACTCCTACAGGCGCTTCTATATTAAAGACTTTTGCATATTGTGCAATGGATCTTCCTTCTATAATTGCGGATAGTATCGGTTACGGTATCGGCAAAAGCGATTTTGAAGAAATGCCAAATGTACTCCGCGTATTTATGGGCGAAGTAGATAACGATGCGGTTGCGGATAAAGCTGCCGTTATCGAAGCTAATATAGACGATATGACCCCTGAAGCTTTAGGCGCATGCATAAATGAATTTATGGAGCAAGGGGCACTAGACGTATATTTTACGCCTATTTATATGAAGAAATCCCGCCCTGCTTATAAACTAAGCCTCATTTGTACTACTAATTTAAAAGATAAATTCGAAACTTTGATACTTAAAAATACAACGACTTTGGGCGTTCGTTCAATTATTATGGACAGAAAAGTTTTAACGCGTGAAGTTATATCACAGGAAACACCTTACGGAGACGTAAGGATAAAGAAGGCGTCTGGATTCGGAATCGAAAGGTTTAAGCCAGAATATGAAGACGTAGTTAGGGTTGCTAAAGAATACGAATTGCCTTATGACGAGGCCGTATGCAATATCATGAAGGTAATAGACTACGAGGTAGAGGAATAATGCACGAAACTGTTTTAGTTTTGGATTTTGGCGGGCAGTATAACCAGCTTATTGCGAGACGTGTCCGCGAACATAACGTATACTGTGAGATACTGCCTTATAATGCAAGCTTTGAGCGTATCAGCAAATATAATCCAAAGGGAATCATATTTACGGGCGGGCCTAGCAGCGTCTATGCTGAAAACGCACCTAAATGCGATGAGAAGATTTTTTCTATGGGCGTGCCGATACTTGGCATCTGCTATGGCGGGCAGCTTTTATCCATTGCTCTTGGCGGGGATGTCAAAAAAGCAAAAAACCGTGAATATGGCCGCACACAGATAACTTACAGCGATTCTGCGCTTTTTAAAGGCATTCCGCAAAATTCTTTTTGCTGGATGAGCCATACAGATCATATAGAGGCGTTGCCAGGAGGTTTTGAAGTTATAGCTAAAACCGCAAACTGCCCTATAGCCGCATTTGCAGATGCTTCAAAAAAAATATACGGCGTTCAGTTCCATCCGGAAGTTATGCATACGGACTGCGGAAGTATGATAATCAAAAACTTTTTATATAATGTCTGCAATGTTTCAGGTGACTGGACCATTTCCAAGTTTATAGAAACCTCTGTTGCAAAGATAAAAGATATAACCAAAGGCCAGCGTGTATTATTAGCGCTTTCCGGCGGGGTAGATTCTTCTGTCGCAGCGGTTTTACTTAACCGTGCTGTCGGTAAAAATTTGACTTGTATATTCGTCGACCACGGCCTGCTTAGAAAAGATGAAGGAGACGAGGTTGAGTGCGTATTTAAAAACGAGTACGATATGAATTTAATACGCGTAAATGCAAAAGGCAGGTTTTTAAACTCACTAAAGGGAGTTACGGAACCTGAGAAAAAGAGAAAGATAATAGGCGAGGAGTTTATCCGCGTCTTTGAAGAAGAGGCAAAAAAGATAGGCGGGACAGACTTTTGGCTCAAGGCACTATCTATCCTGACGTAATAGAATCCGGGTTCGGGCATGCGGCTACCATAAAGAGCCACCACAATGTCGGCGGGCTGCCGGACCACGTCGATTTCAAAGAAATAATAGAGCCTTTAAGGGAACTTTTCAAAGACGAAGTAAGGGCTTTAGGCGATGCGCTTGATATGCCAAAACACATGGTATACCGCCAGCCTTTCCCAGGGCCGGGGCTTGCCATCAGGATTATCGGCGATATAACAGAAGAAAAACTGGATATTTTAAAAGAGGCGGATTTTATTTACAGGGAAGAACTGGAAAAGGAATCTTTAAACGATACTATATGGCAGTACTTTGCGGTGCTGACAGGTATGAGAAGCGTAGGTGTAATGGGGGATGAGCGTACATATGATTATATGCTAGCCCTTCGTGCAGTGACCAGCACAGACGGGATGACTGCAGACTGGGCGCGGATACCATATGATATCCTTGAAAAGATATCCAACCGCATAGTTAACGAAGTACCGCATATCAACAGGATAGTATATGACATCACGAGCAAGCCGCCTGCAACGATAGAGTGGGAATGAGCGCCGCCTTAAAGGCGGAAGAAGCGAACGGAACACTCACTGAACATGAGGGGAATGCGAATGATAATGAAGCATGAGCCCATAGTGAAGTGCCGCTCTGGAAGAGTGGGAGTAATCCGAACGTTAAAACCGCATAATAGGCATAAAGTTCTAAATGTAACGAACTTTATGCCTATTATTTTTCATTTTTATGGGCAATTTCGTTGACAATAAATATCAACTTTAATAAACTTAATATGTAAAAAGAGAATGCTTGATAAGGAGATTTTGTTATGAAAGTTGCTGTAATCATGGGTTCTAAAAGTGATTTCCCTGTGCTTGAAAAAACGATAAATGTTTTAAAGGAGTTTGGTGTTGAGGTTATTGCAAAGGTTATGTCAGCACACAGGACGCCTGATGAAGCGCATGATTTTTCCAAAAATGCTTATGCTAACGGAATAGAAGTTATAATAGCCGCGGCAGGCAAGGCAGCGCATTTAGCTGGCGTTATGGCAGCATATACTACATTGCCGGTAATTGGATTGCCTATAAAATCCTCAACTATGGACGGGTTGGATTCGCTTTTATCAACGGTACAGATGCCGGAGGGGATACCCGTTGCCACAGTTGCTATAAACGGCGGAGAAAATGCCGGAGTTCTAGCACTTCAGATATTGTCTTTAAAGTATACTGAGCTTGTTCCAAAGCTTAAAGAATATAAAAAAGATTTAGCTAAAAAAGTTCACATTCAGGACAAAGAAATACAGGAGGTAATATAAGGGGTATGAAAAAACTGGAGCAAATTTACGAAGGTAAAGCAAAAAAAGTTTTTAAAACAGACGATGAGGGGCTTTTTATCGTAGACTATAAAGACGACGCAACGGCCTTTAATGGTGTTAAAAAAGGCACCATCGTAGGCAAAGGAGTTATAAACAACAAAGTATCCAACCATCTGTTTAAACTGCTTGAGAAAAATGGGATACCTACACATTATGTTGAGGAGCTTTCCGATAGGGAGACGCTAGTCAAAAAAGTTGAAATAGTCCCTGTAGAAGTCATTGTTAGAAATATCGCAGCCGGAAGCTTGGCCCAGCGTATCGGATATCCGGAAGGAACTAAACTTAAGAGCACTGTTTTAGAGTACTGCTATAAAAGCGACGAACTCGGCGACCCGATGATAAATGATTACCATATAGCAGCAATGGGCATTGCGACCAAAGAAGAGATGGATACCATAGCTAAATATTCGCTTAAGGTAAACGAAGTATTAAGTAAATATTTAGATGACCTTGGAATAGAACTTATAGATTTTAAACTTGAATTTGGCAGAAATAACGGAAAAATAATCTTAGCCGATGAGATATCTCCGGACACATGCCGTTTCTGGGACAAAAAAACGGGAGAAAAACTGGATAAAGACAGATTCAGGCGTGATTTAGGAAAAGTTGAAGAAGCTTATCAGGAAATATTACATAGGTTAATGGGAGCATAAATAAAATGAAACGTTGTAAAAATTCATCATTGTGTTATGAGAGGATTAAACCAGCGTTTGACAGTATGAATGAAGAATGCGGGGTATTTGGCGTTTTTAAGGCAGACGATTGTATGGACCCGGCAGAAGCTACATACTTTGGATTATATGCTTTGCAGCACAGAGGCCAGGAAAGCGCGGGAATAGCCGTTACTAAAGCGGGGCAGCCTATTTCCCATTATAAAAACATGGGGCTTGTAAACGAGGTTTTCAGGGGCGACCTGCATGGGCTTAACGGTGCGGACATTGCAATCGGGCATGTCAGGTACTCTACGTGCGGAAAAAGCAGTATTTTAAACGCTCAGCCGCTGGTAATAGGTTTTCGCGACGGGAGCCTGGCGCTGGCACATAACGGTAATCTTGTAAACGCGGCTAATTTAAGAAGCGAACTGGAAAAAGACGGAGCCATTTTCCAAACGACAATGGACACAGAGATAATAGCAAGTATCATCGCCAGAAACAGCAGCAACGGAATTATAAATGCAATAGAGAAAACTATGGAAAAAATCCGTGGTTCCTACGCGCTTGTCATTATGACTGAGGACAAGCTTATAGGCGTAAGGGACCCTCTTGGCATACGTCCGCTTTGCTTGGGAAAGATGGATAACAGCTATATGATCGCATCTGAATCCTGCGCATTTGATTCTATAGACGCGGAGTTCATAAGGGATATACACCCTGGTGAGATGGTCGTAATAGACAAAACCGGGCTTCATTCTAAGATGATGGCAGCAAGGCTGGATTCTGCGCTTTGCATATTTGAATATGTCTACTTTGCACGCCCGGATTCCGACATAGACGGTATCAATGTATACCAGGCAAGGGAAAACGCGGGCGCACTTTTGGCGGCTGCTTATCCGGTAGAAGCGGATGTCGTCGCCGGTGTTCCGGACTCTGCAACAACTGCGGCGCTTGGATATGCAAAACAGTCTGGGATACCGTATAAAGATGTGTTTGCGAAAAACAGGTATGTAGGAAGGACTTTTATTCAGCCGGAACAGTTTTTGCGCGAGAGAAGCGTTAAAATAAAATTAAACGTACTTAAAAAGAACGTGCGTGGCAAAAGAGTCGTTTTAATAGACGATTCTATAGTCCGCGGAACTACAAGCAAAAAGATAGTTCAGATGCTCCGGCTGGCAGGAGCAAAAGAAGTTCATATGCGCATAAGTTCTCCTCCGATAAAATTCCCATGTTATTTTGGCATAGATACATCTTATTGTGATCAATTAATAGGCGCGCAGCATGACGTTAGGGAAATAAGAAAGATAATAGGGGCAGATTCGCTTTACTACCTAAGCATTGAAGACTTGCTTAAATCGGTAGAAGGATCCTCACTAAACCTTTGCGTCGGCTGTTTTAACGGCAATTATCCGATAGACGTGGAAGACTGCAAATTCAGAGAGGATAAATTTGCACTAGAAAAATGATTAGGAGCTAAAAAATGGCGATTACGTATAAAGATTCAGGGGTAGACGTGCATGCAGGTTACAAGGCCGTTGCCCTGATGAAGGAACATGTTAAGAAGACATTTGATAACAACGTTTTAACTGATATAGGTTCCTTTGGAGGTATTTATAAGTTAGATGATAATACTGCTTTGGTAGCCGGGACAGATGGTGTCGGCACCAAGCTGAAGCTGGCTTTTACACTAGACAAACACGACACGATAGGTATAGACTGCGTCGCTATGTGCGCAAATGATATAGTTTGTTCTGGGGCAAAGCCGCTTTTATTTTTAGACTATATAGCAACGGGGAAACTGTTGCCTGAAAACATCGCGCAGATTGTAAAAGGCGTATCAGACGGATGCGTCATGGCAGGTTGTGCACTTATCGGCGGGGAAACAGCTGAAATGCCGGATTTTTATTCTGCCGGCGAATATGATATAGCAGGTTTTTGTGTAGGCAAAGTGGACATTGACAAAATTATAGACGGCTTAAGTATAAAAAGCGGCGATGCACTTATAGGCTTTGCTTCTTCCGGAGTACATTCAAACGGGTATTCGCTCGTCAGGAAACTGGTCCCTATGAAAAGAGAGGCGCTAGACGAAAAACTTCCAAAGTCAAATGAGACTATTGGAGAAGCGCTTTTGAGACCGACAAAGATATATGTAAAGACTATACTTGAATTAAACAAGAAATTTAATATAAAAGGCATATCACATATTACGGGCGGCGGCTTTATAGAGAACATACCAAGAATGCTGCCGAAAGGAACTGGCATTAAAATCGATACCGGCTCGTGGGTAGCACCCCCGATAATAGACTATCTGGTTAAAAAAGCCGAACTAACGCGCGAACAGGCATTTAATACCTTCAATATGGGTATAGGCATGGTATTGGCGGTAGATGAGTCCGTAGTGCAAGAGATAATTTCGGAGGCAGGCCTCCTTGGGGAAAAAGCCTATAAGATAGGCTCTGTGACTGATAAGGAGGGTATTTCGTTTTGCGAATAAAGAACATTGCCGTTATGGTCTCAGGTGGCGGTACCAACCTACAGGCATTAATAGATGCTATTAAAAGAGGCGAAATAAATGCAAGAATATGCTGTGTCATATCATCAAAAAGCGGTGTGTATTCTCTTGAGAGGGCAAAGGACAACGGCATAAAGAGCATAGTCATAGACAAAAAAGAGTTTTTATCAGAACAAGATTATGATACTAAACTGCTAAATACATTAAATGAATTTGGCGCGGAATATATAGTTCTGGCCGGGTTTTTATCAATTTTAAGCAAACAGGTCGTATCTAAATATAAAAATAAAATATTAAATGTCCATCCATCTTTAATCCCGTCTTTTTGTGGGAAAGGTCACTATGGTATAAAAGTGCATGAGGCTGCATTAGCATACGGCGTTAAAGTAACGGGAGCTACGGTGCATTTTGTAGACGAAGGAATGGACACCGGACCTATAGTATTTCAGGCAGCTGCGGAGGTTTTACAGGGGGACACTCCCGAAATTTTACAGCAGCGCGTCATGAAATTAGAGCACAGGCTGCTTCCAAAAGCCGTGTCTTTATTAGTAGACGACAGACTGCTTGTAGATGGGCGGAACGTAACTATCAAAAATTCTTTGAAAGAGGTGTAATAAATTGAATAAACGTGCTTTTATAAGTGTATCAGACAAAACTAATATCGTTGAGTTTGCAAAAGGTCTAATAGGCTTTGGTTATGAAATCGTCTCAACGGGAGGAACGCAGAAAACATTAGAGGAAAATGGCGTTAAAGTAATAAACGTTTCTCAAATAACAGGGTTTCCTGAATGTTTAGACGGCAGGGTAAAGACGCTTCATCCAAAAGTCCATGCAGGTATTTTGGCGATACGCTCAAACGAAGAACATATGAAACAGTTAAAAGAGCTTGATATAAACACCATAGACATCGTAGTTGTAAACCTATACCCATTTAAGCAGACCATCAAAAAACCAAATGTCTCCCTTGAAGAAGCAATAGAAAATATAGATATAGGCGGCCCCTCTATGCTAAGGGCTGCGGCGAAAAACTGGCAGGACGTAACCGTTATTGTTGACGCAGAAGATTACGGCAGGGTTTTAGATGAAATCAAAAACAAAGGGGATGTTACTTCGAACTTGAAATTCAAGCTGTCGGCAAAAGTCTTTGAGCACACTGCGGCTTATGACGCGCTTATAGCAGACTATATGCGTAAAAAAGCCGATATAAGTGAGTTCCCCCAAAAATTGACGCTTACTTTCGAAAAAATATATGATCTAAGATATGGCGAAAACCCACATCAGCGTGCAGCATTTTTCAAAGACCCGATAACAACTGGGTATTCTTTAGTCGATGCAAAACAATTGAATGGAAAAGAGCTTTCTTTTAACAATATAAACGACACGAACGGTGCTTTAGAGCTGTTAAGGGAATTTGACAAGCTTGCAGTAGTTGCAGTTAAGCATGCCAACCCTTGCGGCGTAGCATGTGCAGGAAATATCTATGATGCTTACATGAAGGCTTATGAAAGTGACCCGGTATCCATTTACGGAGGAATAATAGCCACAAATACTGAGATAGATGCTAAGGCAGCGGCTGAAATGGCCAAGATCTTTCTGGAGATAATAGTTGCCCCTTCATATACGAAAGAAGCACTTGAAATTTTAAGCCAAAAGAAAAACCTTCGTGTTTTAGAGCTTAAAGGCATAAGCTTAGAACAAAGAAACATAAAGACTTTGGATTTGGAAATGGATTTTAAAAAGGTTATGGGAGGGCTATTGCTCCAAGATGCAGACAGGGAGCTTTGCAGCGGTCAGATACAGGTAGTAACTAAGAGAGGCCCAAGCGAAGAAGAATTAAAAGATTTGATGTGTGCATGGAAAATAGTAAAACACGTAAAATCAAATGCCATATTGGTTGCAAAAGATATGACCACGCTGGGCATCGGTCCGGGGCAGGTATCCAGAATATGGGCGACTGATGCGGCAATTGAACGTAGCAATAAAGATAAAATTAAAGGTGCTGTTTTAGCATCGGATGCTTATTTCCCGTTCGACGACTGTGTTAAGGAAGCAGCGGCAGCGGGTGTAACCGCAATTATACAGCCGGGCGGGTCTATAAGAGATGCAGATTCTATAAAAGCATGCGATGAAAACGGTATCGCAATGATATTTACAGGTATGAGGCACTTTAAACATTAATTGGAGAGAAACTATGAAGATATTTGTTATCGGTGGCGGCGGTAGAGAACATGCCATAATTTTAAAATTACTTGAAGATGAAAGAGTAAGCGAGATATACTGTGCACCGGGAAACGGCGGGATAGCCAAAGTTGCCAAGTGCGTAGATATAAAAGCAACGGACATAGATGCAATTACAGACTATTCAGTAAAAGAGAATTTCGATTTAGTATTCGTAGCGCCCGACGACCCTCTTTCTCTAGGGCTCGTAAACAGGCTTAATGAAAAGGGCATACGAGCGTTCGGGCCTACAAAGGAAGCTGCAATAATAGAAGCCAGCAAAGCCTTTTCAAAGGACCTTATGAAGAAATACGGCATACCAACTGCGGCGTATGAGGTATTTGATGACTATAAGTTGGCTTTAGATTATGTTAAAACGTCTAAAATGCCGCTTGTAATCAAAGCAGACGGGCTGGCGCTGGGTAAGGGCGTAGTAATTTGCAAAACGGTTAAAGAGGCGGTTAATGCCATTAACGACATGATGCAAAAAAAGGTATTCGGAGCAGCAGGGGAAAGGGTCGTTGTTGAAGAGTTTTTAACGGGGCCGGAAGTCTCTATCCTCACATTCTGCGATGGGAAGACAGTTGTACCTATGATAAGCGCACAGGACCATAAAAGAATTTACGATTATGATCGCGGGCCAAATACAGGCGGCATGGGCACTTTTGCACCATCTCCTAAGTACACTAAAAAAATCAAAGATTTTTTCGAACAAAATATAATGCAGCGTACTGTAGATGCGATGAGGGAAGAAGGCAGAGAGTTTAAAGGCGTGCTTTACTTCGGTTTAATACTCACTAAAGACGGGCCGCGCGTGCTTGAATATAATGCACGCTTTGGAGACCCGGAGACCCAGGTCATACTTCCGCTTTTAAAGACCAGTTTACTTACTATTGTCGATTCAATAATAGATGGCAATTTAAAAGATATAAATATAGAGTGGGAGAATAAATGTTGTGTATGCGTTGTGCTTGCATCAGGCGGGTATCCAGTCTCTTACAAAAAAAATAAGATAATATCTGGACTAAATGAAGTAGATGATGATATAATTATATATCATGCAGGTACAGTTAAAAAAGGCGATAAAATATTAACTTCAGGCGGAAGGGTTTTAGGTGTAGTTGCAAAAGATTCAAATATTAAATCAGCCAGAGAAAAAGCTTACAAAAACATATTAAAGATTCACTTTGAAAATATGCACTATAGGCATGATATAGGCATAAAGTAATAAATTTATCTTATAAAGATAAATCAAACATAGAAAGGGGAACTAATATGAGCGAACAAGAAAGATTCGAAGCTTCGGATATTGAGCAAAATAAGGTCATGGCTGTTCTGTCTTATTTAGGTATACTAGTTTTAGTACCTATTTTAGCGGCGCCAAATTCTAAATTTGCAAGGTTCCATGCTAATCAAGGGCTGATAGTTGCAATCATTGGAGTTGCAGCAGTTATTTTATTTGCAATACTTTATAATATTGCGTGGGCTACATTGTCGCTAGGGCTAGTTACAGTTGTCAGTATTTTATCCTATATCGTTTGGATAGGGATTGTAGTACTTGAAATCATAGGTATCATTAATGCAGCGCAAGGTACAGGAAAAGCTTTACCGCTTGTCGGGAGCATCAAAATACTTAAGTAAATTTATTAAATAAAAAAGCAGAGGAAATCCTCTGCTTTTTTATTTAATAAAAGGATTTAAATGCATTGTTTTATTATATACACAAATGTATAATTATAATATCTTAAAAACGTAAAAGCATTGGGGTCAAAAATATGAAAAACTGTTACGGCGATGTTGTGTTAGTTACTGGTGCATCTTCTGGGATAGGCAAAGCTACGGCTAAAAAGCTTTTGGAACTTGGATTTATAGTATACGGAACATCTAGGAATCCTTCTTTAAACAATGAGGGTATAAAAATGCTAAAGATGGATATTAACGATGAAGAAAGTATCTCTTCGGCCGTTGATAGCATAATATCTGAACATGGGCATATAAGTATTTTAATTAATTGCGCTGGAAATGGCATAGCGGGTGCGCTTGAAGATATGACTTTAAATGAAATTTCATATCAAATGCAAACCAACTTTTTCGGCACTTTAAACGTCATCCGCGCTGTACTGCCATATATGAGGGAAAATGGGAAAGGGCTTATAGTAAATACCGGCTCGGTAGCGGGGGATATCGCGATACCATACCAATCCATTTACAGTGCTTCAAAGGCCGCTTTGACGTCTGTTACCCAGTCCTTAAGGCTGGAAGTTAAATCTTTTGGAATAAAGTGCTCGATAATACAGCCGGGAGATACTAAAACAGGATTTACAAAATCCAGGAAATTTATAAAAAATATATATACGTCAGCTTACAAAACCGAAGCTGAAAGAGCTATTTATTCTATGGTTAGAGATGAACTTAACGGTAAACCCCCGGAGACAGTTTCTAATACTATTATAAAAATCATAAAGAAGAGAAATCCGCGCGCCGTGTATACTGTTTGTTTTGAATATAAACTACTGGTATTTTTAAAGGCTATCTTGCCAAACAGCGTTTTGGAGTTCGTGTTAAATAGGATGTATCTAACAAAACCGCTGCCCAAAGATGCCGTTTGGCCATTTGATATCGAACAAAAAAAGGTTAATAAATAATTTATCTTTTATACATAAAAACTTTGATAAATATCTTACACATAAGGCTATAATATATATTGAGAAAGATTATAATTTAAAGAGGTGTTTAATATGTTGTGTTTAGTAACAGGTGCAACAGGACATATCGGAAGCGCACTTTTAAAAGAGCTTTTAAAAAACGGCTATAATATTCGTGTATTGATATTAAAAAACGATGACAGCACTTTGATTGAAAAACTGGGTGTTGAAATTTATTATGGAGATGTAAGGAATATAGATGATGTCCGTACCGCAATGAAAGGTGTGGATACTGTTTTTCACCTTGCCGGCATAATCGGGATAGGCTCCGGTAAGAAAAAACTCATGTATTCAGTCAACGTTGAAGGTACCAGGAATATCGTAGACGTCTGCCTTGAACAAAATGTCAAAAAACTTGTCTACGCAAGCTCTGTACACGCTATACGCGAACTGAAAAATAACATGACGATTATGGAAACTAAAGAATTTGAGCCGGATAAAGTAAAAGGCACATATGCCAAGACAAAAGCAATGGCAACTTGCATTGTATTAAAAGGCGTTGAAAAAGGCCTCGATGCCGTTGTTGTCCATCCTTCCGGCGTTATAGGACCTTATGACTTCAAGCTCTCTAATATAGGGCAGCTTATTTTGGACTTTATGGCACAAAAACTGTATGCCTATATAGATGGGGCATATAATTTCATAGACGTGAGGGACGTTGCTAAGGGCATTGTTTTAGCAGAAAAAAACGGAAGAGCAGGGGAGTGCTATATCCTGTCCGGAGAAAAAGTCACCGTGAAAATGCTGCTTGACTATCTTGAAGACATAACCGGCGTGAAGGCGCCTAAATTCAAGCTTGCGTATGCGTTTGCAAAGATGACGGGGCCGTTTGCCGAGCTATATTATAAAATAGCACGCCGCCAGCCGCTCTTTACTTCGTATTCGATATCTACGCTTAAATCAAACTGCAATTTTTCAAATGCCAAAGCGAGAAAAGAACTTGGGTTTAAGCCACGCCCGATAGTAAATACTTTAAAAGATACTGTAAAATGGATGCAGGACAATATGTCTAATTATAAAAACCAAAGAAAAAGCAAACATTAATTTAAGAAGGGAATAATTTAATGACAGCAGAAATATTATGCGTTGGTACTGAACTGCTTCTTGGCGATATAGTCAACACCAACGCAAGCTACATAGCAAAAGAGCTGGCCAGAATTGGCATAAACTTATACCATCAATCCGTAGTAGGGGACAACCATGACAGGCTTATATCAAGCGTTAAAGATGCATTTGAAAATGCGGATATACTTATAACTACCGGCGGCCTTGGACCTACATATGATGATCTGACAAAAGAAACGGTTGCAGATTATTTTAATAAAAGCATGTATTTAGATAAAGAATCACTGGACAGGATAGAGCATTTATTTAAAAGCATACACAGGCCGGTTTCTGAAAACAACAAAAAACAGGCAATGATACCTGAGGGGGCTATAGTCTTAAAAAATGATTATGGCACAGCACCCGGGATAATCTTAGAAGAGAACGGAAAAACTGCAATTTTACTGCCAGGCCCGCCAAGGGAAATGAAGCCGATGTTTGATAATTTGGTTTTACCATACTTAGAGAAAAAATCAGGAAAAACGTTTGTATCAAAGAACATAAATATATTTGGCTTAGGCGAGGCAATGGTTGAAAATATGCTAAGGCCGTTAATACTGGATTTGAAAAATCCTACAGTAGCGCCATATGCTAAAGAAGGCGAGATGCTGCTTAGATTAACTGCATGTGCTGATACAGAAAAAGAAGCCAATGAAATCATAGACCCCTATATAAAAGATATAACTAATATAATAGGTGCAGAAAACATTTATGGCATAGACGCTTATAGCCTTCAGAACGCACTTGTTAAGGCCTTATCCGAAAAGAATTTAAAGGTTGCAACTGCCGAAAGCTGTACGGGAGGGCTTATATCCAAGCGTATTACAGAGATACCGGGGAGTTCCAAAGTTTTTGAACTGGGCATATGTACTTATTCTAATGACGCTAAAGTTAATATTCTTGGTGTAAATAAGGATACCATAGATAAATTCGGGGCAGTTTCATATAATACCGCTGTTGAAATGGCACAATGCATACGCAAGATAGCTAATGCGGATATAGGTCTGGGGGTTTCAGGTATCGCAGGGCCGGAAAGCGGGGACAGCGACAAGCCGGTTGGGCTTGTATATGTGGCGGTTTCCAGTAAAACTATTCGGACGTAATTGAACTGACTCTTTACCGCGGGCTTGAAAACGAAAGGGAATACATAAGATACGTTTCTGCTTCACATGCGCTCAATCTGGCTTTAAAAGCCGCTAAAAAAGCGTAAATTAAAAATATCAGATGCCGCTTTAAATTTAGCGGCATTTTTATTGGAAAAATTTTTAAAGGGTTATCTTATAGTTTTCAGCGCTTCTTTTAAGATATTTTCTATAGTGTCCCCATGTGAACGGCAGATCCTTTTTAGGTCAAACAAGATTTCAGGGTCGTGCGTTATTAGATTAATTCCATAATCACATGTCAAAGTTGCTTTAAATCCTATTTTTTTTAAAATTGCATCTGTGTTGTCGTTATATCCGCCGTAAGGGTATGCAAAAGTATTCGGGAGCATGCCAGTTATGCTGAACACCTCGTTTTGCAGTTTTAAGATATCGTCTGTCAATACTTTTTCATATTCTTCAAGTGATTCGGAGTTAGCCTGCATGCATCCTACTCTTTTACTTGTTATAGAGTGCATATTATAGGTATGGTTTTGTATTTCAGCACATCCTGAGTAAAACATGTCGTATAACTGGGCCCAGGTTGCGTGTGAATAATCTGGATTACTATCTGGGATTTTTGTAAAATCATCGGTATTTTTACCAATAATGGATAGCACTACCTCCATGTCATATTTCTTTAAAAGGGGATAGGCATAGTTATACGTATTTAAATAACCGTCGTCAAAGGACAATATTACGGGTTTTTCAGGCAACGCGGCACCGTAATATACATAATCTATCAACTGGGACATCGTTATCGTATTATAGCCGTTGTCCTTTAAATACTTAAGGTCGCTTTCGAATTCATACGGGCTTATTACATCCTTACCCAGCTTATAAGTTTTGATCTCATGATACATAATGATAGGGAGTTTAAGAGGCCCGTCTGCACTTGTGATAGAGCCGGCAGGGGAGGATTGGCCGCTAAAAAACAGTAGAAACGATAAAAATATCGTAAATAGCAAGATAGTCTCCGGTATGTGTTTGCTGAATATATTTTTAATAATCATATTTGCCTCGTTAAGAATGATAATTAAAAATATGTCTTAAATAAAAAAAACATACTTAATGAGAGAAAATGAAAAAAGAAGCTGATTTTTTGCCTCAGCTTCTTTTAAAATATAATTGGCAGGGGAGACGCGAATCGAACACGCAACCTACGGTTTTGGAGACCGCCACTCTGCCAGTTGAGCTACTCCCCTTTACAACACTTTCAAATTATATTATATTTATTTATTATAGTCAATAGGAGTAATTTGAATATGGATACACAAAAAAAATTAGGTTTTATAGGCGGGGGAAACATGGGAAGCGCCATAATTAACGGCATAATTTTAAAGGGGATAATCCCTGCCAAGAACATAAGCGTCTTTGATATAAGCGAAGCGCAAAGAAGAAACATCGAAGATAAATTTAAAGTAAATACTTCTGACAAAATTCAAAAACTGATATCTGAAAGCGATATAATTTTCTTTTGTGTGAAGCCAAATGTCATAAAAAACGTTCTTGCGGATATTTTTAAAATAGATATTACCGGAAAGACGTTTGTAAGCATAGTAGCAGGATACAGTGCGGAGAAGATAAAAAGTATCTTAGGCAAACCAATAGACTTGCTCCGTATAATGCCTAATACCCCGCTTTTGGTGGGAGAGGGGATGACGGTATTTGAGATGCCGATAACCATTTCTGAAGGCGACATGGAGCTTATAAAATCTATTTTTGAGTCCCTAGGAAAAACATCTTATGCAACTGCAGCACAGATGGATGCTGTAACCGCTGTCAGCGGGAGCGGGCCTGCTTATGCATATATGCTGATAGACGCTATGGCCGATGCGGGCTTACTGTTGGGATTGCCTTACGATAAAGCTGTTTTATTAGCCGCGCAGACAGTGATGGGGGCGGCCAAGGTAATCCTCGATACTAATGCACACCCTATGCAGCTTAAAACTAATGTCTGTTCTCCAGGGGGAACAACGATAGCAGCAGTAAAGGTGCTAGAAGAAAATTCCTTTAAAGGCACTGTTATGGACGCGGTAAAGAGCTGCGCGGATAAATCCAGGGAGCTTTCGTAAAGTATGATTTATAAAATGAGCAAATACTATCTTTATACAGATGGAGCGTGTTCCAATAACCCGGGGCCGGGGGGATGGGCCTTTATCCTGTTAAACGATAAGGAACAATCTATGGAAAGCAGCGGGTTTATAAGCGAGACTACAAATAACAGGATGGAACTTTTAGCCGTGTTAAAGGGTCTCCTTGCTATCGATAAAAATAATTGCAGCGTAGATGTATTCACAGACAGCGCATATGTCTGCAATGCGTTTTTAAACGGATGGATACTCGCCTGGCAAAACAATGGGTGGAAAAACTCTCAGAAGAAACCTGTTGAAAACCAGGATATCTGGAAAGAAATTTTAAATCAGATTAAAGGAAGGAAAGTTTATTGGCATAAGGTAGAGGGGCACTCTGACAACGTTTATAACAACAGGTGCGACAAGCTGGCCCAAACACAGGTAAAGAACAATATAGGGAAAACACCCTGATATACCGATATAGAACTATTCGCAAAACACAAGTTTTGCGAATAGTATTGACTATGCAATGAGCGTATAATATAATAATTAGTAAAATAATACAAATTTAGAGGTCAATATGGCTAAGGATACCTCCTACCACGCTCAGCAGAATATTTTAAAAACAGAAAAATTACGAAATGTACTTAAAGAACTGCCGCCGTTTTGTGTAGATTTTTTTAGATCTACCGAAGATACCACATCGGTTTTAACAAGGCTTAACTATGCGTACGACCTTCGTATTTTTTTTAATTACCTGAAAAATGAAACGGAATTTTTTTCTGATAAAAGTATACTTACACTTGAGGCTACCGATTTAAATCAAATCACATTAAAAGATTTGGAGATTTATTTTGAATACCTGACCTATTATTCAAATGAAGAAGATAAAATGCGCGAGAATCGTGATAAAGGTAAATCCAGAAAAATTGCAAGCCTGCGCTCGTTTTTCAAATACTATTATAAAAAAGGAATCCTTACGGGAAATATATCTACATTGATACAGACTCCGAAAATCCATGAAAAGCCTATAATACGTTTGAGCGGAGAAGAAATAAGCCAGATAATATCGGCTGTACAAAACGGTGAGAATTTAACAGATGCGCAAAAAAGGTACCATAAAATTACCCAATTAAGAGATACGGCCATAATAACGCTGTTTTTATCCACAGGAATAAGAGTCAGCGAATTAGTTGGATTAAATATTTCAGACCTGGATTTTAAGAAAAATGCGTTTATAGTGACCAGAAAAGGCGGAAACCGCGTTATTTTATACTTTAACGAGCAAACCGCTGCCGTTATAAATGAGTATTTAGACGAGAGGAAGGCCAGTAGTGATTACACCCTCTCCTCCCCCCTCTTTATGTCCATACAGAAAAAACGCATGTGCGTAAGAAGCATAGAAAATCTCGTAAAAAAATATGCGAAGATAGCTGCTCCGCTTAAAAATATCTCACCGCATAAATTAAGGAGCACATATGGGACGCTTCTTTACAACAATACCGGGGATATTTACCTTGTAGCTGATGTCCTTGGACATAAGGACGTAAATACAACGAGAAAACACTATGCCGCTATAACCGAGAATAAGCGGAAATTAGCCGCGACAGCTATAGATTTAGATAAAGATAACGATATATAATATATAGATGTTAAAATACTAAATTCATGTCATTTAAAGCCAGCATTAAAGCCAATTTACAGTTTTCATAGCTTAATCCACCCTGTACATAAGCGATATAAGGCGGTTTAATAGGAGCATCTGCACTCAGTTCAATTGAGGACCCCTGAATAAAGCTTCCTGACGCCATTACTACCTTATCTTCATATCCGGGCATATCCCATGGTTCCGGAGTTACAAAGCTATCTACTATAGAGGCGTTTTGTATTGCGGTTACGTATTTTAATAGTAGTTCTTTATTTCTAAGTGCTATAGATTGGGTTATATCCGTCCTTGAATTGCTGACGCCGGGCATAACTGCATATCCCAGAGTTTCAAAGGCTTTAGCGTTCAAAACCGCCCCTTTAAGCGATTCGAAAACCACTCGGGGTGCAAAGTATATGCCCTGATAAAAAGGCAGGTAGGAAGCAGCATAAGAGCCTATTTCAGTGCCTAGGCTGGGTGCCGTGAGCCTGTTTGCTATCATATCTATATACTTTGTCTTTCCTGCTATATAAGCGCCTGTCGGAGCTATGCCTGCGCCGGGATTTTTTATAAGCGAGCCGGCAACAACATCTGCGCCGACGTCCGTAGGTTCTAATTCTTCACAGAATTCGCCGTAGCAGTTGTCTACCATAATTATCACATCGGAGCGTACTTTCTTAATGCTCGATGCAAGTTCTTTTATCTGCTTTATTTTAATGGATTCTCTCCATTCATAACCTCTTGAACGCTGTATGTAGACAAGTTTTATATTAGGATCTATCTTTATGTTGTTTATTAACTTAAAATAGTCTACATTTCCGTCTTCTAAAAGATTAACCTGTTTATATGAAACGGCCCAGTCCATAAGCGAACCCTGGCCTTTTTTGCCGTTTAGCCCTATGGTGTCAAGTATAGTATCATATGGCCTTCCGGTTGCTGAAATCATACAGTCTAGCGGCCTTAACAGCCCGAAAAGGCATAGGCAAAGCGCATGTGTACCGGAGGCTATAAGAGGGCTTACTATAGCCGATTCGGTGCCGAATATATTAGAAAAAAGCGCACCCAGAGTTGTCTTTGAATCGTCTGAATAGCCATATCCTGTAGACGGGTTAAAATGCCGGGCCGAAATATGCTCGTCTTTAAAAGCTTTTATAACTTTTAGCTGGTTTACTTCACGTATGTGGTCGAAATGAAAAAAAGCCTCTTTAAGTTGACTTTCTATTTCGCTCACGAAATTAAACACCCTTTTGCTGACTCCGAATTTATTTGTATAGATATCAATAGTTTCCAATATTTTTCTCCGTATCAAGTAAATTTTTTGTGTAGTTTATTATATCATTGGTAAAATCATCAAAATTTTTATAGGAATCCAGATTAAACCATTTTATCCTTTTGTCTCTTTTTAACCAAGTGATCTGGCGTTTTGAATATCTTCTGGTCGCTTGTTTTATGTTTAAAACAGCATCGTTTAAATTTATATTACCGTTAAAATAGTCAACCAGTTCCTTATATCCAATAGCGGAAAAAGCATTAGACTCTCCTCCGTATTTTTTATATATATCAAAGGCTTCGTCAACAAGCCCTAATAAGACCATTTCATCCACCCTATCGTTAATCCTTGAGTATAACTTTTCCCTGTCCATTTTAATGCCTATCATTATAAAGTTATACTCGTTATTTTCTTTTTGAAAATTAAACTCAAGTTCTTCTTTTTCGTTTTCGATAAGCTCAAGTGCCCTTATCACTCTCTTTATATTATTAGGATGTATTCTTGAAGCGGCAGACGGCGATTTTTCTTTTAATAAGCCATGTAAATAATCAGCGCCTTTTTCGTCTGCGATTTTTAAAAGCTCTTTTCTTAAAGGCTCGTTGGCGGAGGTCTTGCCGAAATCCAATTTATATGTGACAGAGTTCAAATAAAGCCCGGTACCTCCGCAAATTACAGGCGTTTTACCCCTGTTTAAGATATCGTTGATTAATTTAAAAGCCCTGTCTTTGAAAACGGATACTGAAAAATCGGCATCTACGTCCACCTCATCTATAAGATAGTGGGGTATCCCCTCTTTTTCCTCTTCGGAGGGCTTTGCAGTGCCGATGTTTAGCTGTTTATATATCTGCATGGAATCGGCGGAGATTATTTCCCCGTTTACGCTCTTTGCTATTTTAATGGATAGCGCCGTCTTGCCTGAGGCGGTTGGCCCGACGACTAGTATGACGTTTGGTTTTTCCATCGTTTCTCCCGCTAAACTATACGTTTAAAGCTTTTTTCAAGCTCATTTTTTCTTATAACTGTCACAATTGGGCGCCCATGAGGACAAGTAGGTATTTTTTGCTGTCCGCATAGTTTTAACAAGAGTGCCTATTCCTTTTCGCTCAATTTATGCCCCGCTTTATTGGCGCTTTTGCATACCAGCTGCAGCATACAGTCTCTTTTTAACACCATGTCTTTATGGCCTAAATCCTTTAAGGCAGATAAGATGTCGCTGAACATCGCAGATAAATTATCGTTTTCGTAGATATACGGCACAGCGGAAACACGGTATTCCAGTGCCCCGAAATCAGATATATCAAATCCTAGGCTTGAAAAGGCTTCCAGGTTATCGTTTATTATATTTTTCCTCGTGTGTAACGCGGACTATGTGCGGCATCAAAAGCGGCTGAGAATGCACTGCTGTTTTAAGTTCGACAAGCGTTTTATCATATAGCATTCATGCGCCGCATGAAATCTATGATAAACAATCATCTCCGGATTCTACATGATATAAGAATCAAACACTTGCATAATCTCGTAGGATAAGAACATGTCCTGTTTTTCTTGAGAACTTTATCTACAGGCGGGTTTTTAATAAAACAGGTTCTTTTTCAGTTTCGGTAAAAGGGCTGTTCTAAATCCGTTTCATCTTTGCCTTTGTAAAACTCAAAGGGCATCTATTAAAGCATCTTCATCGGACATGGCTATTTGTTTAGTGTTTTTGTTTAGTGAGGATACCGGCTTTAAGTCTGGAATAATAGCCTTTAAGTTGCTATTATAAGAAACAGCAGGAATTTCTTTATCACTCTTTTGCTTCCTCTTCCCCCACCGTTTCAGAAAATACTTTAATATCTCTTTTTTCGTTTCCATCCGGTTTGAGGCTAGCGTTTTTTACTGAACCAAATATATTTATGCTGTTAATGCCGTTTAAAACCGCGCTATATACAGTATTCAACGGACTTTTCATCTCTGAATTTAACAGACAACTTATTTAGGGTGAACGTTTACATCGAAATAATTTGCCGGCATATCCAGATAAAGCAAAACAAACGGGAAGAGCCCCTTTAGAAGCCTTTCAGAATAGGCGTTTTGTACACTTGAGGCTATAAGCTGGCTTTTTATAAACCGCCGGTTCACAAAAACGGATTGGTACCTCCTGCTCTTTTGTGAAAACTGCGGGTAACCGCAGTAACCAAAGACGTGAATCCCATTTAAGACATATTCTAAACTAAATACATTGTCTAAAATATCCCTGCCGAATACACACGAAGCGGCATTCATTATATCCCCGTTTCCGGAGCTGTGAAAAACAGTAGCTCCATTATTTATATATTTAAATGAAATATCCGGATGGGATAAAATAAGTTTTGAAACTAAATCCGTTATCGCGGCGGCTTCTGCGGCAACGCTTTTTAAAAATTTAAACCGAGCCGGAGTATTATAAAACAGGTTTTCAACTATTATCGAAGTGCCGGCAGAAAGGCCGCATGGCTTGACATCACCTGCCTTGCCGCCTGATACTTCTATCTGTGCCCCCATTTCATCAACTGAACGTTTTGTTTTTAAAGTTGCCATAGAAACTGCGGCTATACTTGACAGAGCCTCGCCTCTAAAACCAAGGGAGTTCAGATCGTTTAAATCTGTAAAATCGCTTATCTTGCTTGTAGAATGCCTCTCGAATGCAAGAGATAGGTCATCTGGTGCCATTCCACAGCCATTGTCCATAACGCGGATCTTTTTTATCCCGCCGTTCTCTATCTCGATGGTAATTAAGTTAGCGCCGGCATCTATAGAGTTTTCCACCAGTTCCTTAATGATAGAAGCCGGGCGCTCAATGACTTCGCCTGCCGCTATCTTGTTTATTGTATTTTCATCTAAAAGTCTTATCATTCCCATTTTTTAAATACCTATATCCTCTTTACGCGTATGTTTAATTCACTAATCAAGTTAAGCGCATCCAAAGGTGTCAAACTGTCGACATTTACATTCTTTAAAGCGTCTAAAATTTCTTTTTCAGCGTTTTCGGAAAACATTGCTAGCTGATGGGGATTATCATTATTATCAGCAACTGCAGAGGAAATATCTATATTATTTATGTCCGATTGCTCAAGCTTCTTTAAAATCTCTTTGGCGCGGTTGATAACTTCTTTAGGAAGCCCTGCAAGGTTTGCGACTTCTATGCCGAAACTTTTATTCGTCCCCCCTCGCTTTATTTTCCTTAAAAATATTATATCATCTCCGTATTCTTTAACTATAACGGAGTAGTTCTTAACGCCGGGAAGCAGCCCTTCCAGTTCTGTCAGTTCGTGGTAATGCGTTGCAAAAAGCGTTTTTGCGCCGATGTTGTCTGTATTGCATATAAATTCAACAACAGACCAGGCAATACTTAATCCGTCCAATGTGCTCGTGCCCCTGCCTATCTCATCTAGGATTATAAGGCTTTTCGAGGTAGCGTTGTGTAAGATGTTTGCCACTTCGTTCATTTCGACCATAAATGTGCTCTGCCCTGAAGCTAAATCATCGGATGCGCCGACGCGTGTAAAGATACGGTCTACTATAGATAAATTCGCACTCTCGGCCGGTACGAAGCTGCCTATCTGAGCCATAAGGGTTATTAAACCAATTTGGCGCATAAACGTACTTTTTCCTGCCATATTGGGGCCGGTTATAATGATCATTCTGTTTTCAGCGGTATCCATCAAAGAATCGTTTGCAACGAAATCCGAAACCATGCGTTCAACGACAGGGTGGCGCCCTTTTGCTATCTTTATGTGCCCGTCGTCAGTAATCTGCGGGCGTACATAGCCGTTGTCGTATGCGCATTTTGCAAGCGAGGCAAGGGAATCTATGGTCGCTAAAACATTTGCCGTTTGCTGTATTCTAGAAATGTTGTCACAAAGTATCGCACGTATCTTAGCGAACTCTAAATACTCTATTTTCTTACACGTCTCCTCTGCGGATATTATCTCGTCTTCTAATTGCTTTAATTCGGGTGTTATGAACCTTTCGGAATTTGCAAGCGTCTGTCTGCGCTGATACCTGTATGGCACGACGTCTGCATTGGAGCGTGTGACTTCTATATAGTATCCGAATACACGGTTGTAGCCTATCCTTAAATTCTTTATACCGGTTTCTTCTTTTTCTTTTTTCTCTAGCTTTAAAATATACTCCTTGCTGTTTTGCGAGATGTTTTTAAGCCTGTCTATCTCAGCGTTATATCCCAATTTTATTATCCCGCCGTCTTTTATCCCTGCCGGGGCGTTTTCTTCTATCGAGTCTTCTAAAAGTTTTACTATGTCTTCTAATAAATCCAGCTTATCAGACAGGTTTTTGAGCATGTCCCTGTCAAAAGTGCTAATTGCTTTTTTTATGGCAGGTATCTTTTGAAGGGACTGTTTTAGTGAAATGCAGTTTCTCGCGTCCAGGCTGCCATAAGATATTTTGCTTATTATCCTCTCAATGTCATAAACGCCGTTAAGCGCATCGCGTATCTCTTCCCGTTTTGTGTTTTCCTCAAAAAGCTCATTTACAGCATCAAGCCTTAAGTTTATATGTTTTTCTATAAGCAGCGGCTGTACCAGCCAGTTTCTTATCATACGCGAGCCCATTGCAGTTTTGGTTTTATCAAGCAGCCAAACAAGGGAACCTTTCTTTGAGCCTTCCCTTATCGTGCTTGTAAGCTCTAAGTTCCTGCGTGTCGAAGCGTCCAGTATCATATACGTGTTGTCGTAGCAGTATTTTATATCCGTTATATGGTTTAAATCGTTTTTCTGTGTCTTTTTTAAATACTGCATCAATGCGCCAGCAGCATATACGGAATACGGCTTGTCCTCTATACTAAAACACTCAAGCGATTCAACGTCGAAATGCTTTAAAAGCGCTTCTTTAGCCAATTCTTTTTCTATGCCAAGAGAGGAAGTACACTCTATCAGTATATTGTCCTGCTTAAGAAGGCTGTTTATTTTGTTTTCATAAATGTAAAGCGCATCGTTTAATATAAACTCTTTTGGCTGTATCCTGATTACTTCGTTTAAAAAACTCTCTACGCTGTTTTCAGATGTGTCCGTTGTTATTTCACCGGTAAAGAAGCTGCCTGTAGATATGTCGGCATAAGAAAAGCCGACTTTATTGTCAAACAAAAAGCCGCTCATTATATAGTTATTTTCTTTTTCATCTAAAATAGAAGATTCTATTATTGTACCCGGGGTTATGACGCGTGTGACATCCCGCTCGACAAGGCCTTTAGATTCTGCCGGGTCTGTCAGCTGTTCGCATATAGCTACCTTATACCCTTTTGAGATAAGCTTGTTTATATAACCGTCTACTGCATGGTAAGGCACACCACACATCGGCGCTTTCTCAGCAAGGCCGCAGTCCCGCCCTGTTAAGACTATTTCAAGTTCTCTTGAGGCGATTTTGGCATCTTCAAAAAACATCTCGTAAAAGTCGCCTAAACGGAAAAGCAAAATAACATCGTTGTATTTTTCCTTAAGGTCCATATACTGCCGCATCATAGGCGTTAATTCGCTCATGTCATTTCCCCCAATACTACTTTTTGATTATACCAGTTTTCCAAAAAGCGTTGTGCGTTTGGCCTGCGTTATTTCAACATCGACTATTTTTCCAATCAAGTCTTTATCCGAAAAGAAGTTAACCATTTTGTTTGTATCCGATCTTCCGCAAAAATGTGTATCGTCTCTTACGCTAGTGTTTTCGACAAGGACTTTAAACACCCTGCCTACATCTTTTAAATTAGATTTAAAGCAAAGCTGTTTTTGAAGCTCGACAAGGGCATTTATTCTTAATGTTTTGTCCCCCATTGATACTTGTTTAGGCATGTTTGCCGCTTTAGTGCCTGTCCTCTTTGAATATTTAAACATAAAGGCCGAATCGAAACCGACTTCTTTTACCAAATTTAGAGTATCTTTAAAATCCTCTTCAGTTTCAGAAGGGAAACCTACTATTATGTCCGTTGAAAGGGCTATACTGGGGTTTGCTTTCCTTAGTTTTTCAATCAGGCGTAAATAGTCTCCCCTAGTATACTTTCTGTTCATAAGGCCAAGAATGCGGTCGCTGCCTGATTGTATCGGCAGATGCATGTAATTGCATACGGATTTTACATCTCTTATCGCATATATAAGTTCATCTGACAAGTCTTTTGGGTGTGAAGTCATAAACCTTAACCGGTCTATCCCTGTATTTTCATCTATTTCAGCCAAAAGCTTGGCAAAGCTGCTCCCATCATTTAAATCATTGCCATAGGAGTTGACGTTTTGACCAAGAAGGGTTACTTCTTTATATCCTGCTTCTTTAAGCCCCGCTATTTCGTTTATAATGTCTTTTTCTTTGCGGCTCCTCTCTCTTCCCCGCACATAAGGGACTATGCAGTAAGAGCAGAAGTTATTGCAGCCGTACATGATATTCACATAAGATAGCGGGTAAGTGTTTCTTTTAACTTCGCTGCTTTCGTATATTTCCTTTGTTTCATATACGTTTATGATCTTGCCAGTATCGCTAAACAGCTTGTCTATTGCACCCGGAAGTTCCTGTATGCTGTTTGTACCTAAAACAGCATCTATAAACGGAAACCGCGTAATTAGTTTTTTAGCTGTATTTTCCTGCTGGGTCATACAGCCGCATACGATGACCTTAAGTTTAGGGTTATGCGCTTTTATGTGTTTTATAACACCCAAGTTGCCTAAAATCTTTTTTTCTGCAGAGTCTCTTATGCAGCAGGTATTGAATAAGATTATATCCGCTACATCATTAGAAGCCGCTTTAACAAAGCCTTTTTTCTCAAATATGCCAGCTATTTTCTCGCTTTCATGAACGTTCATCTGGCAGCCGTAAGTTGAAATATGATATAATAAATTATTATTAAACATCAGTTATATCCTTAGCATTTTAAATACGATAATATTAAAACATACCTCAAATTATATTACAATATTTTTGGCATTTTGTAAAAAGATATTGACAACCAAATTTAAATACGTTATATTAATATTCGTCGCAAAAAACCTTTACGGGGTGTAGCGCAGTTTGGTAGCGCACGTGCTTTGGGAGCATGGGGCCGGGGGTTCAAGTCCCTCCACCCCGACCATACTTTTGCGGTAACGAGGGCATTTTCGGGTTTATATTTATCCTTTTTTGGGGCCTTAGCTCAGTTGGTCAGAGCGGTCGGCTCATAACCGATTGGTCCGGGGTTCGAGTCCCTGAGGCCCCACCATTTTAAACCCGAATTTTTAAATTTTGATAACTTTATTTGCTGGTGTAGCTCAATTGGCAGAGCAGCTGATTTGTAATCAGCAGGTTAAGGGTTCAAGTCCCCTCACCAGCTCCATATTAATATCAATTGAACTCTGTTTACAGGGTTCTTTTTTGTTTAAAAATCTTTAACATAAAAACGTGATATAATATTGCTATAAAGATTTTGAGTTAAAATATTTATAATCCGGACAAAATTAAAAATAGTTTTATTAACTGCTTTTGCCAATAAAAGATAAAAAAGGAGTTGATACCATGCCTATTCTCGCAGCAGTAGCTGTGCCCCACCCCCCTATCATACTGCCGGAGGTCGGACGAGGCGAAGAAAAGAAGATCAAAAAAACGGCAGATGCTTATATGGCAGCCATGAAACGTATCGCCCAATTAAAGCCCGATACTATAATTATAACCAGCCCCCATTCTATAATGTACAGGGATTATTTTCATATATCCCCCGGCAGCTCGGCTTCCGGAAATATGGGCGTATTCCGTGCACCAAACGTTAAGTTCGATGTAGATTACGATACTGAGTTTGTAGATGAGCTTTCTAAGACGGCCGCCCAGGAAGGCATAGGCGCTGGGACGCTCGGAGAACGAGACGCTTCCCTTGACCATGGGACTATGATACCGCTTTATTTCCTAAATAAGGTTTATTCTAAATATAAAATCGTGCGAATCGGGCTGTCTGGCTTTTCGCCTATTGAACACTACAGGTTCGGCCAGTGCATTGCCAAAGCTTGTAATAATCTTGGGCGCAAAATAGTGATTATAGCCAGTGGCGATTTATCGCATAAGCTTAAGGAAGACGGTCCATACGGTTTTTCACCTGAAGGCCCGCAATTCGATAAACAGCTTGTAAATGCGTTTAAAGCAGGAAATTTTCTGCCTTTACTTAGTTTCTCCCCCGCTTTTGCAGAAGCGGCGGCCGAATGCGGGCTTAAATCTTTTCAGATAATGGCCGGCGCATTAGATTGTAAATCTGTCACACACGAACTGCTTTCCTACGAAGGGCCGTTCGGCGTAGGTTATGCTGTTGCGTTGTTTGAGGTTACAGGAGAAGATAAAACGAAAGATTTCGGAACACGCTATGAAGCGATAGAAAGAAAAAAATTAAATGATGAAAAAGCAAATGAGGATGAATACGTCCGCCTTGCCAGGATCAGCCTTGAAACATATATAAAAACAGGCAAACGTGCGTATTTGCCGCATTGGGTCCCTCAAAAAATGCTTAACACCAGGGCTGGCACATTTGTATCGCTTAAAAAATACGGGCAGCTTCGAGGCTGTATAGGCACAACTGCAGCAACCAGGAGCAGTGTAGCCGAGGAGATAATGCAAAACGCCATATCTGCCGCGGTAGATGATCCGCGGTTTGACACTGTCAGAGAAGATGAATTAGGTGAACTTACCTATAGTGTAGACGTTTTAGGAGAAACCGAAGAAATCGATTCTCCGGATAAGCTAGATGTCAAGCGCTATGGAGTCATAGTGCAAAACGGAGGCAGGCGCGGGCTGTTACTCCCCAACCTTGAAGGAGTAAACAGCGTTGAAAAGCAAATTGCCATTTCAAAACAAAAAGCAGACATAAGGCCGGAAGAACCGGTCAGGCTATTTCGTTTCGAGGTGGTGAGACATACTTGATCTGTGATTTGTGCCCGCATCATTGCAATATAAAAGAAGGACATACCGGCCGTTGCCGTGCGCGTTCAAATATAAACGGAGTGATAACTTGCAATAACTATGGAAAGCTGACTTCTATGGCGCTAGATCCTATCGAGAAAAAGCCCCTTATGCGTTTTTACCCGGGTAGCATGATTTTGTCCGTTGGGAGTTACGGGTGTAATTTAAACTGCCCGTTTTGCCAGAATAACGATATATCCATGGCAAATGAATTTATTGAAACGGTTTACGTATCGCCTAAGCAACTGGTAATGAAGGCTAAAGAGCTTATGCCTATTGGAAATATCGGTATTGCCTTTACGTATAACGAGCCTCTTATAAGCTACGAATATGTCCGCGACTGTGCTATGCTTGCACACAAAGAAGGATTAAAAACCGTCCTAGTCACTAACGGGACAATATGTACTCAGCCTTTAAAAGAGCTTTTGCCTTATATAGATGCGATGAACATAGACCTTAAGGGGTTTACCAAGAGGTTTTACGACATGGTAGGAGGCGACCTTGAGACAGTCAAACGCTCTATTTCGCTTGCGGATAAGCATTGCCACGTAGAAGTTACCGTACTTATAATACCGGGCGAAAATGACAGCGATGATGAGATGGAGGCACTTTCCAAGTGGCTTAAAACGGTTGATTATAAAATCCCTCTGCATATTAGCCGGTTTTTTCCGCAATATAAAATGGCAGATAAATCCCCTACCCCAGTTGAAACTATTTACAGGCTTAAAGATATCGCCGCAAAGCATTTAAAATATGTTTACGCGGGAAATTGCTGAAATTAAAATTTAAACTATGAATTAAAAATACAATTTGATTTTTTAAAGGGCTTAAAATGAAAAAACTAATGAAAATCACAATTATAATTTCAATGTTATTAGGAATATTTACGTTATACTCATGCAGCAGCCAGACTACTGAACTTAGCACTGTGGAAATAGAAATCTTTGACATCGGCAAGGCAGACGCTATTTTGATAGATACCGGCAGCCACTGCGTTTTAATAGATACCGGAGAAACGGATGACGGTTCAACGATACTTGAGTATTTGATTGACAATAATATCGGATATATAGACTATTTAATAATAACCCACTTCGACAACGATCATATCGGTGGTGCCCCCTATATAGTTAACAGTATAGGTGTAGGTGAGGTGATTCAACCGGATTACGATAAAACCAGCAATGAATATATACAATATTCTTCGGCGGTTTTAAATAAAAATATCCCGATTGTCAACTTAACTGAAAATATGCAATTCACCCTTGATTCCGCTGATTTTACCATATATCCGCCTAAAGAAAATAATTACGACGATGACAACGATTATTCACTCGTAACAAGTTTAAAGCATGGGGATATGAGCCTTTTATTTGCCGGAGATGCAGATAAAGACAGGCTTACCGAGATTATCAGCCAGGGGAACCTGGAACATACTTTTTTAAAAGTCCCCCATCATGGAGATTATAATAAGATGAGCAAGGATTTTTTAAATGCAGTGAATCCTGAATATGCAGTGATAACCTGCTCTGATAAAAATAAAGAGTCTAAAAAAATAATGAAGATTTTAGATGATTTAGGTACGAAAGTATACTTGACCAGGAACGGCGATGTCAACTGTATCAGCAACGGTAAATCAATTACAATTAATCAATAATTTGGAATAATAAAAGAGGCTAAAAAGCCTCCTTTTTAAACTTTAAACTTATTTTACGTCTTTTGATTCGATTAGATCCATTTCTTCGTCTGATGTATCGACAGCAGCTATTGCGCCTCTCACAAATACAAGTTTGGCTTTATCCGGTCCTGTTTCTACAACGATCAAGTCATCTTTAACAGAAACGACTTTGCCATAAATACCACCAATCGTTTTAACTTTGTTACCCGTCTTTATGTTTGCAAGCATTTCCTTTATTTTCTTTTCACGCCTTTTCTGCGGGAATATCAATACAAAGAAAAATACTACGAAAATCAATATAATCGGTATAAACGTGCCTAAGCTTTCAGCAAAACCTTCAGTCAATTTAGTATACTCCTTTCGAATTTTATATTAGATATAATAAACTGTTTTATTTGATTAGTCAATTAAATTTATATAATATAGTCGGGAAATAACGCATTATTTAGCATTTTTTCTGTATTTAAATAGAGTACAGCGTATATTTCCGTTGTAAAGTTTGCGCTTTGAATCCGCCCTTTTACCAAAGTAGCGTTCGAATTCGTCGTCTGCGCATATTATGCTTAAATTGCTGTTATAGTTGGGCAGCAGTACCTTCCCCATATTTTTATATAGCTCTCTTACCCCATTTTGTTCCCCTATCCTTATCGCATAAGGCGGATTTGAGACGATATTGCCGTAAAAATTTTTTAACTCTAGCTTTGATACGTCGCGTACTTTAAATTCTATATCACCTAAGACTCCTGCACTTGCAGCATTGGCGCGTGCGGCGTATACAGCTTTTTCATCTATGTCGAATGCTTGCAGTTTGACGTTTTTATTTAAATCTTTTTTTGAATAACGCAGCTCTTTGAGTTTAGTTAAGTCAAAAGCCCGCCAATTTTCTATATCGAACGAACGCTTGGCGCCCGGGAGTATCCCCTTTGCTATCAATGCGGCTTCTATGGCAATTGTGCCTGAACCGCAAAGCGGATCTAGAAAGTTACTTTCGCCTTTATATCTTGATAAAAGAAGTATACCAGCGGCCAAAGTTTCCCTTATTGGAGCCGCAACATTTTTTATCCGGTATCCCCTCCTGTTAAGGCCTTCTCCGCTCGTATTAAGCGAAACGGTGACAGTATCCTTTAAAATATTTACATATACGTTATATCTTTCTTTGGATTCCGGGAAATGTGAGATATGGTATTTCAGTTTCAGCCTTTCAACTATTGCTTTTTTGCAGATAGACTGTATATCAGAAACGCTTTTTAAATCCGATTTTACGGAATCAGCCGTAACTGGAAAAGCAGCATCTTTTGGAATATAATCTTCAAAGCGCAAAGATGCCGTTTTATTAAAAAGTTCATCGAATGTATTAGCGATAAATTTGCCTATTTCTATGTAAACCCTGTCCGCTGTCCTTAAAATCAAGTTGGCGTGAAAAATGTCTCCCTCATTTGCGTCGAAATAAACGCGCGCATCGCAAGACTTAACGTTTGAAAAGCCTGCTTTTTTAAGTTCAAACGCAACTTCGGATTCCAGGCCGAAAGAACAAGAAGCAAAGCATCTAAACATTATTGCTCCCTTTTACGGAGATGAGCCTGTTAGCAGTTGTGCCGTTTACTTTGAGTATAAAGCTGCATCCCAGGAACTTAGCACTTTCCTCACACATTTTCATGCGGGTTAAGTATAATTGCATAAATTCCATGATAGATGATGTAGCGTCCATGGTAAAGTCGAACATTATGGTCTTGTTATTTTTATCAACTATCACGTTTGTATTTTGGATAGAGTAGTTTACACGGTCGTGGATATCGTTAGGATCGTATTTATTTGCACGTACCCTTGCTTTGTATGCATCTATCTTGTCCGCTATTATTAATGCGGCGGATATGTCGCTTACCGGCTTACCCATCTGCTCTTCATGTGAGCCGACTGCTGAACAAATATCGCATACGTCCTCTATGTCCATATTTAAATCGTTTAGAACGGAAAACAGCATAGTTGCGCCGGTCAATCCATGTTCGTTCCTGTTTATCATGTTACCAACGTCGTGTACCCACCCGGCGATCTTGGCAAGTTCAACCCTGCGTTCCGGGTAGTCAAGCTCGCTTAAGAGCTTGCCTGCTATACGGCTTACGTATCCGACGTGCCGAGGGCCATGATCCGTATAACCTATCTGTTCAAGACAACGGTTTGCATAGTTAACCAAGTAATTGATTTTTTCATTGCTGCGTATGTCTTCAAGTGTCAGGCATGCCATTTCATTCTCCCCTTTCTTTCAATACCTCATAATCGCGGTCGCCGTTAAATGTACGGTCTGCGTTTACTTCTTCTCCTAAAGCTTCTATCGCATCTTTTATTGCGGTATAGTCGTAGTAAGACAAGTCCGGTTTATTAAGTGCCCTGGTTAAAAAATCAAGGGCCAGATCACCGGATTGCCGTGACAGGCAATTAGCCAAAAACGCTATGTTGTTTTCATCTATTAAAAGCCTGTTGCCTATCATTTCCACTGTTTGTTCATCGCCCGGGAAATATGAAATTATATCTATCAGGCAAAGTTTTACATAAGGTTCGTCTGTTTGATAATACGCATCGAATAATTTGTCTGTAAATTCACCGGAAGATTCTTTAAAGCAGTCTACTATAAGCTCGCTTAAGTCAGACTGTTTAGAGGACTTTTTCAGTTTGTCTAGGTAAAGGTCGAAAGGATGGGACAACTGAGCTTCGTTGAAAAATGATATTATATTAATACATATGTTTTCTTTGTCTTCTCCAGCGTTGAGAAATTGCTTTAAAGCAAACGTAAGCAACGGATAGACTTCCTCTTTTTTATCTATCATTTTGTATATCAAAACATCCGGCACTTCGTATGAAGCTGCCAGATATTTTAAAAACATACCTGATAGCTGTTCTGCGCTGTTAAACTGAGAAAAGTACTCCGATAATGTTTTATTATCAAGCCATTGATGAGGGCGGTTAATCCATCTATCAGTCAGCTCATCTATTAGTTCTTCTAGTTCATCTTCCGTTTTGTTCTGGCCATCTTTTAGTATGTCAGACAACTTTTCATCTAGATACGTATTGAGTTTTTCGTTTATATCTATAATATCCATACTTATAATTATAACAAATCAAGAGCATTTAGGTATACAAATCTCTCTACAACCGAATTTTTGTTTACACCGTATCTGGAACATATCTCATCTAGGTCTGTGCTTATTTTCTGAGAAACCGAGCATAGATACTCCAGGGCAGCTGCCCACAATTCCGGTTTTCTTATTATCGGCAGCTTTTCTTTATCAAAAGTCTTTATATATTCCTGCCATGCCTTTAGAATACTGTTTAAGATCTTTTCGTTTTCATGTACCTGGGTCTTTTCAGAAGCCAGTTCAAACACTCTTTTATAGGTGTTTGGTATATCGGACCGAGTTTTTAATACCCCTACTTTTACATCTACTACCGAACCGTTTAAATAAGCTTTGTATGGCTCTTTTGCATCCATTTTTTTAAGTAAAAAAAGCGCTTCGTTCTTTATGTCGTCGAGCTCGTTGTGGCTTAAAATGAAGTTTCTAAGTATATCCTCAGCTTCGCTGTCTTCAAAAGATCCTACCATATCCAAAATAGCATGTTTTATATAGTTGTCTCCATGTTCTAGCCCCCATAAAAGTATACTTTTTAAAGACCCTTTTTCACTCCACAGTTTCTTTAATTCATCTTTTGAATATCCCATATACCTGTTTAGCAGTTTGACTCTACTAGTTATTTCCTCGAATGGGACTTGATAAACATAGTTAAGCACAGGTATTTTGCGGCATTCATCCTGGTTTGATACAAGCCTTATATAATATTTTGCTATGCTGTTTAACGGGTCTATCTTTAAGATGTCTAGCCAAAGCTCCCTTGCCTCCGAGATAGAGCCGATATTGTAATAGGAAACAGCTGTATAATGCATTATTTTTTTGTCATACGGGCTTAACGTAAGTATATTTTTTAAACTTATATTTGCAAGCCTGTGTTCGTCCAGTTCACAAAATGTAAGTGCAATTTTCTGCATTTCGTCTAGCTGCTGGACTGAAAAATTAGATATTAAATTAAGATAGCGTTTATACTCCTTTAAATTGTCCGTTTTTTTCATGAGCATTGCCATATTACAGGTCGCATAGACATTACTCGGCTGCTTTTTTAATACATTTTTAGTTATTTTTACCGCTTTGTCATATTTCCCTTTGCAAAAATAAGCAAGAGCTAAGTTATTCTTTGCATATAAAAAATCGTTTATATCAGTAATACTTTCAAGTATTTTAATTGCTTCGTCGTATTCCCCTTTGTCTATAAAATCTTTCCCTGTAATAGACAACTGAAGGTTATTTAAGTTAGCGACATCTGCTATAGGACCTATGATTTCTTTGTTTTGCAGTTCGTCTTTTAATACATCCAAAAATTCCATGGTATCGGTATAGAATTCGCCGTCAGGGTCTTTATCAAGGTACTTTTGGAAGTTTTCCTTTGCCAACTCGAATTCTCCAAGCTCCATATAATTGCATCCTATGCCAAAATAGCATTCTGGTATTATATAGCTGTTTCTTCTCAAAAGCTTAAAAAATAGATTATTGGATTCTTCAAAATGCCCTATTTCCGTTAAAATTTCGGCAATAGCGATCTGGTTGTCTATATCGCCAGGTTCTATATCGGAAGCTTTTCTATAGTAGTAAAGCGCATCTAAAAAGTCATTTTTGTCAAGGTGCTTCTCTGCTAACCGTATAAAAAACTGTGCAGGCTGGTTGAAAGACAATATTTTATTTTCCGCTTTTCTTACATTTCCGCTTTTAACTTTCAAGTTTGTTTTCCTCACTTGTAGCTTTTTTCAATAAAGATAAAAGTTCTTCTTTATTGAAATTGTATTTTTTATTACAGAATTTGCAAATTATTTCCGCTTTTCCATCTTTTTTGATTATGTCTTCGATTTCTTTTTGACCCATAGATACTATCACGCTTTTAAGGCGCTCTTTACTGCAGCTGCATTTATACTTTGGCGTAACTTCCTCAATAAAATCTACCGGAAGACCGTTAAAAATCTCATTTAGGGCTTCACTTGGGGTCTTGTCTTGAAGCATGTTAGAGTAGTTTGAAATTTTATCCACTCTGTTTTCAATTTCCGAAATGGTCTGTTCCGAGGCATGCGGAAGCAAAAGACAGCTATACCTCCGGCTGCCTTTATATTTAGGCCGGGAGACACTATAACACTTAAAAATATTATATTTGGCTGTTGCTCGGACTGAGCATAATATGCTGCTAAATCTTCGGCTATTTCACCGGATTTTAAAGCTACCCTGCTTATATACGGGTCCTTTAGTTTAAGGTCTTTAATAACGGTCAAATACCCATGGCTGCCTACTGCGCCTGAAACGTCTATTTTCCCTTATCGTTAAGCGGGAGTGAAACGGCAGGATTAGTCACATATCCTTTAACTTCGCATTCGCTGTTGGAAACGGTAATTACAGTGCCCGCAGGGCCACCACCGTTTATATTTAAGGTTACGCTTGTATCGGCGTTCTTAAGTGAATTGCCCATTATTATAGCTGCAGTCAAAGCTCTGCCTAAAACGGCGCTTGTAGTATATGTCAGGCCATGAATCTGCCTTGCATGCTCGCATATATCTGTTGTGTCGCATGCAACCACAACGGCATCTAGATTTATGAGTGTTTTTATTAATTGTGCCATTTATGTCTACCCCTTCTTAGCGAGGAATTGTATTCTGTTAGAATTTTCTTTTACCATATCTTTGGTAAAACAATCAAAGGTTTTAACCTTTGAAAAGCCGGCGCTTAAAAGCCTTGCTTTTAAATATTTTTCGCTGTGAATATAATGTTTGTGCTGTTCTGAAAACCGTTTAAATACATCGTTTTCTTTTATAAAGATCGTTACGTCCATTTCACAGGAGTTTTTATTTAGTGTATTTTTCCAAATATAGGCACTACTGTCATCTTCATCGCAAAACACGTTGTTTGCTATAACTTCTTTATACTTAAACTCGCTACTGATGTCAAACAGCAATATACCGCCTTCTTTTAGATTGGCATATGCAGTTTTGAAGAACCTTTGTACCTGCTGTGCGTTCAAGTAATTTATTCCGTCGCACACACTTATAATTACCTCTACACTGTGGTTAAGCGTTATATTCTGCATATCTTTGATAATAAGCACAGCCTTTTGCCCGTTTGCCGCTAAATTTTGAGCGGCTTTAGCAAGCATTTCTTCGCTTATGTCTGAAGCTATGACGCTATATCCTTCTTTTGCTAGTCTCCACGTTATATTTCCGGTGCCGCATGCCGTTTCTAAAATATTTATTTTTTTATCCGGATATTCGCCTTTTATAAAAGACGCTATATATTTCGACCACGCATCATAGTCTACGTCGTGCATCATTGTATCATATATTTTAGATAAATAAGAGTAGGAATCAGCCACTTATATACTCCGATAATATATGTAAATATATATAAAGCCCTAACTCCAATACGCTTTCATCAAAGTTGAAGTCATTAGAATGCAGCGTTAAGGTTTTATCGTTAGTTCCAATGCCTAAAAACATGTAAAGCCCTGGAACAGCTTTTTGATAATAAGCAAAATCTTCTGAAGCCATGCTTGGTTCTACATCGAAAAGCAACTCTTTTGGCAGTAAAGCACTTACTTTATCTGCCAATCCATTTGGATTGACAACTGCCGGGAAAAAAGTATTTTCAAGATATTTGGTCTTTACATGGCCGGATTTTTCAAGGCTAGACAGCTTGTCCTTAATATTTTTTCGCAAATTATTAAAAACATCCTCGTCAAAAGACCTGAGAGTGCCTTCCATATGTACAAAGTCGCTTATTATATTTCTGCTGTTTCCACCACTAATTTTTCCTATGTTTAAAACTGCGTTTTCATCTTTTTTAACTATATCTTTGCAATAAGCAATAAAGTGAGCCGCATATTCAATTGCATCTATTCCTATGTCCGGTTTTGAACTATGTGCACTTTTTCCGTGTATGTCTATATCAAAATCACACATGTTAGCCATTACTGCGCCTTTTTTTATGCTGACTTTTCCAAGTGGAACGTCCGGCCAAACATGAAATGCATATATCTCATCAACTTTAGGGCTTGAAAGCGCGCCGCTTTCTATCATGAGTTCGGCTCCGCCTGTGGATTCTTCGGCAGGTTGAAATAAAAATACCATGTTACATGAAAGCATGTCCCTAATTTTGCTGATTATTTTGGCTGTTACGAGTGCCATAGCCATATGTGCATCGTGCCCGCAGGCATGCATGAAATCCGGATTTATGGAAGCAAAGGAAAGCCCGGTGTTTTCAGTTATCGGAAGAGCGTCTATATCTGAACGTATAGCTATAGTCTTTGTAGCATTTTTGGAATAAAAGACAGCTTTAACTCCGGTTTTTGCGATTTTGGAAACGATATCAGCATTAAGTGAATTTAAGTATCTCATTATATACTCATTTGTTTTAAATTCGCTGTATGCTGTCTCGGGAATTTTATGTAAATCGCGGCGGATTCTTACAAGTTCGTTTTTCATTTCTGAGGCTAAAGCATTTATATCCATAGGTATCCTCATAAAAATTTAATTTGATTTTTTTATTATACATTATTAAAGTGTCTATTTCAATTATAGTTATAAAGATTGACATATCTTAACGACGGGTGCTATAATTTATTGAAAATAAATATATTTGTACAGTTAAGAGGTGCATTATTTAAAAGTACCATATTATGAGGTGGCGTTTAACCGTTTTAGTAATATGCAGGAAAGGAAATAATGCCGAAGGTATATTGATAACGCTAGATATTGCCTGGGTATACAACGAACAGTTGTATAACTGTCACTTTAATTAAGTGGAGCGCTGCTGTATTTAAAATTTAGATATGAATTTTTATTTGTTTTTAAGTTTTAAACAGCACGAATATGCTGTTTTTTTATTTATATATCTTTTCGGAGGGATATTTACATGAAGCAATATAAGGTCGCAGTAGTCGGCGCAACAGGAATGGTTGGCCGCAAGTTTTTACAGGTTTTAGAAGAAAGGAAACTCCTGTTTCCGAGTACTGTTTATTTGCATCCGCAAGAAGCGCAGGTAAAAGCTCTCTTTTAGGGGAAAGAATATGAGGTAATTGAGCTTACTCCGAAAATAATATTCTTAATAATAAAGTCGATATTGCACTTTTCAGTCGGGAGCTTACAAGCGAACATTTTGCCCCTATTTTTGCCAAGAACGGTTGCCGTCGTTATAGACAATTCAAGTGCATGGCGCATGGACAGAGAGTTCCTCTATGAGTGGTTCCGGAAGTTACCCTGGCGATATAAAATTACATAAAGGGATAATTGCCAACCCGAATTGTTCAACGATACAAGCAGTTGTTGCATTAAAACCACTGCATGATAAATATAAAATAAAACGTGTAGTCTATACTACGTTTCAGGCTGTATCAGGTGCAGGAAGAGGCGGCTGGATGGATTTGGAAAAAGGGATATGCGGCGAGGCTCCTCAGAAATTCACCTACCCTATTTTCAACAACGTACTGCCTCAGATAGATGTGTTTTTAGACGACGGATATACAAAAGAAGAAATAAAGATGGTAAAAGAAACACATAAGATTTTAGGAGACGATTCTATCAAAGTAACAGCTACTACGGTGCGCGTGCCTGTGTTCAATTCACACAGCGAGGCGATAAACGTTGAGTTTGAAAACGCTTTTGAATTAAGCGAATTAACAGATGTTTTAAGAAACGCACCTGGTATAGTAATAGCAGATGATATCAAAAACAACGTCTACCCTATGCCGATAACTGCAACAGATCACGACGAAGTCTTTATCGGGCGTATAAGACGGGATTACAGTGTTGATAACGGAATCAACATGTTCGTGGTTGCAGACAACATAAGAAAAGGAGCAGCTACCAACGCTGTTCAGATAGCCGAGGAATATATTCGCCAGCAGGGATAATTTTTAGTTTTAAGGGGGTTTTAAGAAATGAGCGTTTTTAAAGGAAGCTGTGTTGCTCTATCTACTCCGTTTACCAAGGACGGAATAAATTTTGACACTTTAGCTAAACTTATAGAATTTCATATTGACAACAAAACAGACTCGATTTTAGTATGTGGAACAACAGGCGAACCGTCTACTATGACAACTGCCGAAAAATGTGCAGTAATAGACTTTACGGTTAAGCGTGTATCAGGCCGCATACCTATAATTGCAGGAGCCGGGACAAATAATACGGTATCAAGTGTTGAAATGGCAAAAAAAGCAAGCGAACTAGGTGCAGACGCCATTTTAGCCGTCACTCCTTATTACAACAAGTGTTCTGTTGCAGGGCTTATAAAGCACTTTAACGCTATGACAGATGCTTCTAAACTGCCGACTATTGTGTATAATGTCCCCTCTCGTACCGGGCTTAACATTACACCGGATACTCTTTTAAAACTGTCTGAGAACAAGTACATTGTAGGAATTAAGGAAGCAAGCGCCAATATAACCCAGATAGTAGAGATGGCAAGATTATGCGAAGGCAAAATAGACCTTTATGCAGGCAACGATGACCACGCTATACCTATAATGTCCGTAGGCGGGCTGGGCGTGATATCCGTAACCGCTAATGTAGCGCCAAAAGAAGTGCATGATATGGCTACAGCATATTTAAATAAAGATTTAGATACGGCCAAGAAATTACAGTTTATGTTAAACCCGTTGTCGGCTGCGCTTTTTAGCGATGTAAACCCGATACCTGTAAAGACTGCACTTAGATTGATGGGATTTGACATGGGAGAACTGCGGCTTCCCCTTTGCGACATGTCTTATGATAAATTAGATAAATTAAAAGTGGAGTTAGCTAAGTTAGGTAAGATAAACTAGTAAAAATTAGATTAACAGTGGAGAAAACATATGATTAGAGTTATTTTAAACGGAGTTAACGGCAAGATGGGCCAGGTGTTGGCAAATACGATATCTGTTAACGAAAATATTGCAGTTATAGCCGGAATAGACAGATTTACGTCAGCGCATAAAAATCCATTCCCCGTATATGAAAATATAAATGAATGTGATTTGCCTGCCGATGTATTAATAGATTTTTCACGTCCAGAGGCTTTGCCAAACAACATTGAATACTGTAAACGTAAAAATATGTCCATTGTAATTGCAACGACAGGTTTCAATGCAGACGAACTGGCAATAATAGAGGAAGCGTCTAACATTATACCCATATTTATGGCGTCTAACATGTCGCTTGGCGTTAACTTGCAGATGGAACTTTGCAAAAAGGCTGCTTCTTTTCTGGGGTATTCTTACGACGTTGAAATAATAGAGACCCACCACAATCAAAAAGTAGATTCCCCTAGCGGGACGGCCTTATCTATCGCCAACAGTATAAATGAGGCGTATTTAAACACTATGGACTATACGTATGGCCGCCACTCAAGAAACGATAAAAGAACCAACCATGAAATAGGCATACATTCAGTACGCGGTGGTACTGTACCGGGAGAGCATCAAGTCAAGTTCTTTGGTAACGATGAGATTTTGGAAATAAACCACTTTGCTATTTCAAAGCAGATATTTGCCGTTGGAGCTATTCGCGCTGCTAAGTTTATCTCTGAAAAAGCTCCGGGGCTTTATGGTATGAAAGATATTTTAGCCGAACAAAGCGAACTTACAAACGTTTTTTGCGATGTAGATCAAGCTATAGTGTTCTATAACCGGTATGCCATTTAAACCCAAATGCATATCGGATATCTTTTGTGCAATAGCAGCCGAGGAGATATTTGTAGATATAATAACGCAATCTCCGCCTAAAAATGATATAGTTGATATTGCGTTCACCTTAAAGAAAAGTGATTTAAACAAGGCTGTTGAGATAATTAAAAAGCAGATAAATAAAAGCCAAATCTTTACTATCAACAACGTATCGAAGATAACGGTTGAAGGCGAAGGAATGGCTAAACAATCTGGTGTAGCTGCAAAAGTTTTAGGGGCATTCACCCAGAACAAGATATCTGCCCTATTAATAGCTACATCCGAAACTAAAATCTCCATCTGCGTAAACAGCGACGATACAGCTTTAGCTATAAACACTATTTCGCAGATGTTAGATTTATAAGACCAGTTATTTTAAATTTCTACTGCCGGGTTTAACCAGCGGTAGATTTTTTTTGCAAATTGGGCATTCTTCAGGTGCGTAGGATTTTACCTCCATAGATAGCACCGCAAAAAACGGATAGCCAAAATCCGTCTTGCCGGCGCTTCTGTCTACAACGCTACCGACTCCTAAGATGTTTGCCCCTAATTCTTTCATTAAAGATATTACTTCTTTAACAGAGCCACCTGTTGTAACAACGTCCTCTACTATCAATACGTTTTGCCCGGGCAGCACTTCAAAACCGCGCCGCAGGCACATTTCACCGTTTTCCCTTTCTGCAAATACGTTTTTCACATCCAATTGGCGCGATACTTCGTATGCAAGGATAATTCCGCCAACGGCAGGCCCAACTACAACATCTATTTTATCATTTCTGAAATTCTCGCATAAATCTTTTGCGAACATTTCGGCATATTTAGGATACTGAAATAATTTAGCGCACTGCATATACTTGTCGGAATGGCGGCCGGATGTCAGCAAAAAGTGCCCTTCCAGCATTACTTCAATTTCTTTTAAAATTTTAATTTTTTGTTCGTTAGTCATATAATGTTACCCCACTATCAATGCGTTTGTTAATTCTTTTATTTGTTTTACACCTTGGCTTAAAGCGTATTTTCTTAATTCATCAACTATCCTTAATACGGCATACGGGTCTGCAAGAGTAGCCGTGCCTGCCGATACGAGCGAGGCGCCAGCCAGCATGAACTCGGCCGCATCTTCGCCGGAAAAGACTCCCCCGCCCCCGATTATAGGGATCTTCACGCATTTAGAGACTTCGTATACAAGCTTTAAGGCAACAGGCTTTATTGCAGGGCCGGATAAGCCGCCGGTTACATTTCCCAAAACCGGCCTTTTGCTTTTTGCGTCTATTGCCATTGCAGGCAGAGTGTTTATCAAAGAGAGCGCATCTGCTCCCGCTTCCTCAGCCGCTATGGCAACGGCATCCAACGAAGGCAAAATAGGCATAAGCTTTACGATAAGCGGCTTAGCCGCCTTTTTCTTCGCAGCACTGACTATTTCATAAGCCTTTTTTTCGTCTCTGCCGAAAAACGCGCCGCCGTGCGCCACATTTGGGCAAGATATGTTTAACTCATATAAATCTATGTCGCAATTATTTAATTCTTCTATAACGTTTAGGTAATCTTCCTTGCTGAAGCCTGAAATGTTGGCTATTTTAACTGTTTTTATTTTGGATATATTTGGCCATATGTCTTTAACAAAAGCTTTTACGCCCGGGTTTTGCAGCCCTACGCTGTTTATAATACCGCTGTTAACTTCTGCTATCCTCGGCGGAGGGTTTCCTATGGTTTCATTGTAAGTAAGCGCTTTTAGCGATACTCCGCCTATAAGCGACAAATCAAAATAATCCGCATATTCTTTGGCAAAGCCAAATGTACCGGATGCAGCTACTATAGGGTTTGAAAAAGTGCATCCTAAAAATTCAACAGACATATCAACGCTCATAATACCACCTCGGACAGGGAAAATACCGGGCCGTCTTTGCATACCTTTAAATAAGTTTCGTGCCCGTCCCTTTTTATTTTACAAGCGCAGACCGCACATCCGCCGGTTCCGCACCCCATTCTTTCTTCCATTGAGATGAATATCTCTTTTAGCTTGCTGGCTGAAAAATATCTCTTAAGAGCGCCGGCCATAGGCCGAGGCCCGCATATAAAGACAGCGTCGTATTCGGTTTCTTTTACAGTGTTTAGCGCATCGGTGACAAACCCTTTTACGCCCATACTGCCGTCTTCCGTTGCAATTATCAAATTATCAGTTAAATTGCTAAATTCATCTAACTGGCAGGCGTAATCTTTAGACTTAAAGCCTAATACCGCATCAAAGGAGGCCTTTTTAGTTTCGGCAACCGCCCTTAGAGGCGACACACCGACTCCGCCGCCGATTAAAAGTATCTTTTTATAACTTTGCTTTATGTTAAAGCCGTTTCCAAGCGGCAGCAATATGTCTATATTGTCTTTTGGATGAATATACGATAGCCTGCGCGTCCCCTCCCCTGCTATTTGGTAAACGCACGTAACAAAACCGTTTAAGGCGTCATAAGAGTTTATGCTCATTGGCCTTAAAAGCATTAGGTCAGGGCTGTCTGGTATCTTTATATTAACAAACTGCCCCGGGACAAAGCCTATATTTTTAAGATCGCTAGAGTACATCTTTAATTCAAAGATATCTTTTGCGATACGCTTGTTATGAAACACTGAGGCGCATATCATTTTAGCCATTTTCTATCTCCCTTATTTCATCCAGGCTAATTGGTACTATATCTTTTTCCGTTTTTTCAAGTTTCATGCTCTCAAGAAGGGCGCGTGCCGTATCAAGCGACGTAAAGCAAGGGATCCTTCTCTCAACTGCCATCCTTCTTATCCTAAATCCGTCTCTTTTGGCATCTCTACCCTTTGTCGGCGTGTTTATAATGAACTTTATCTTTCCACTCTTTATAAGGTCTTTTATGTTGGGCGATTTTTCACTTATCTTATTTACACTGTTTGCAGGTATATAATTAAAATTAAGCAGGTTTGCCGTTCCCGGTGTTGCATATATATCATAACCTAAATAGTTGATTATAGCGGCCAAAGGCAGCAGCTCCTGTTTATCATTGTCTGCAACTGTCAATAACACTGCTCCGCCGACTGTCGGGAAAGAAAGGCCGGCAGCCATAAGTCCTTTTAATAAAGCTTCTGAATAATCTTTTGAGATACCCAGCACTTCGCCGGTAGACTTCATCTCAGGACCCAAAGTAACTTCTAGGTCCGGAAGTTTTTCAAATGAGAATACCGGTACTTTAACTGCCGTTATCCCTCTCTTTGGGTAGATGCCTGTTCCATATCCCATGTCTTTTAAAGATTCGCCAAGAGAAGACCTAACGGCAAGCTCGATCATAGGAACCAGCGTTACTTTGCTTAAATAAGGTACGGTACGGCTGGAACGCGGGTTGACTTCAATGATGTATATGTCATTGTTGTAGATTATAAACTGTATATTCACAAGACCTTTTACATTAAGCGCCAGAGCGATTTGCTCTGTTATGTCTTTAAGCCTCTGCTGCTGTTTTGAGGAAAGCGTCTTAGGTGGATAGACTGATATGCTGTCTCCAGAATGTACGCCTGCCCTTTCTATATGTTCCATTATCCCTGGAATAAGGATATCCTCCCCATCGCATATCGCGTCTATTTCCACTTCTTTGCCCAGCATATACTTGTCGACTAAAATAGGGTGTTCCTGATGGACGCGAGATATTATACGCATATATTCCCTTATACCCTTTTCATCCCAGGCTATTTCCATGCCCTGGCCACCCAAGACGTATGAGGGGCGGACAAGTACCGGATATGTAAGCTCTTTAGCTGCTGCAACAGCTTCGTCTTCGGTAAATACCGTCTTTCCTTTCGGGCGTTTGATATTTAGCCTTTCTAGAAGCGCGTCGAATTCCTTCCTGTCTTCTGCGGCGTTTATATTTTCAAGAGAAGTACCTAAGATACTGTATCCATGGTCTTTAACTGCCTTTGCAAGTTTTATTGCCGTCTGTCCGCCGAACTGCACCACGACACCGAAAGGATTTTCCTGTTCTAATACGTTTAGCACTTCTTCAGACGTTAGCGGCTCAAAATAAAGCCTGTCTGATGTATCGAAATCAGTTGAGACCGTTTCAGGGTTGTTGTTTATGATAACTGTGTCAAAACCTAATTTTCTAAGCTCCATGACGCAGTGGACCGAACAATAGTCGAATTCTACGCCCTGGCCGATACGTATAGGGCCGGAGCCTAAAACTACTACGGTTTTGTTTTTAGTTTTAGCGGCCTCATTTTCATGCTCATATGTAGAGTAGTAATAAGGGCTTACAGCATCAAATTCGGCTCCGCAGGTGTCTACCATCTTATATGAAGGCCAGATGTTTTTCTTTTTCTTTAAAGCGCGAATTTCATCTTCAGATGTTTTAAACCATTTGGCAAGTGCAAAGTCTGAAAAACCTAGTTTCTTATATTCAAGTAGAGTGTCTTTATCCAGGTCTTTAAAAGACATCTTTTTGGCCTGTTCTTCAAGTTTTATTATATTTTTAAATTTGTTTAGATACCACATGTCTATTTTGGTGATATCAAATAATTCCTCAAGCGAAATGCCTAGGCGTATAGCCTGGGCTATAAAGAATATGCGTTCGTCATCCTGCTTTTTGATATTTTCAATCAATTCGTCTTTGCTTAATTTTTCTGCAATCGGAAATTCCATAGAGTAAAAATTAAGCTCAAGGGAGCGGACTGCCTTTAAGAAAGCCGCCTCAAAATTAGAGCCTATGGACATTACTTCCCCTGTCGCCTTCATTTTGGTGCCAAGCGTTTTGTCTGCCGTAGTAAACTTATCAAAAGGCCAGCGAGGGAATTTTACTACTACATAGTCTAGTGTCGGCTCGAAACAAGCATAAGTTTTGCCTGTAACCGCATTTAAGATCTCATCTAGCCCATAGCCTATAGCTATCTTGGTAGCTATCTTAGCTATCGGGTACCCCGTTGCTTTTGAAGCAAGCGCAGAAGAACGGCTGACCCTTGGATTAACTTCTATAACGTAGTACTTCATACTGTCCGTATCAAGGGCGAACTGTACGTTGCATCCGCCTTCTATCTTCAGGGCATTAATTATCTTTATAGCTGCGCTTCTAAGCAGCTGGTATTCTTTATCCCTTAGAGTCTGCGAAGGAGCAACGACTATACTGTCCCCTGTATGTATGCCGACCGGGTCTATATTTTCCATGTTGCAAACGGTAATGCAGTTGCCTTTTGCATCCCTTATAACTTCGTATTCTATTTCTTTATACCCTGAAACGCATTTTTCCAATAAAACCTGCGTAACGCGGCTTGCGTCTAGCCCCGTCCTGGTGATTTCTATAAGCTCGTCTTCATTGTATGCGATGCCGCCGCCTGTGCCGCCAAGGGTATATGCAGGGCGGATAACCAGCGGATAGCCTGCTTTGCCCGCAAAGTCAAGTGCTTCCTCAACTTTGGATATGATGACGCTGTCTATAACAGGCTCGCCTATCTCCTGCATCAGTTTTTTAAACTCTTCCCTGTCTTCCGCCTTTTTTATAGACTCTATGTTAGTTCCGAGAAGAGAGACGTTTTGTTCTTCTAAAAAGCCGGATTCAAACAGCTCCATGGCGAGGTTCAAGCCGGTCTGCCCGCCCAATGTTGCAAGTAATCCATCCGGCTTATTTATTGAAATTATATTTTTTATTACCTCTACGTTTAAAGGTTCTATATAAACTTTATCTGCAATGGCCGTATCCGTCATTATCGTTGCAGGGTTTGAATTAATTAAAACGACTTGGACCCCATCTTCCCTAAGTGCACGGCAGGCCTGGGTGCCTGCATAGTCAAATTCCGCAGCTTGGCCGATAATGATAGGGCCAGATCCAATAACCAGTACTTTTCGTATATCTTTTTTTCTTGGCATGTTGCTTACCTTTCGTTCATCAATTTAACAAATTCATCGAATAAATACGCTGTATCTTCAGGCCCCGGCGATGCTTCGGGGTGAAACTGCACGGAGAAGACGGGCGCATCGGTGAATTTAATGCCCTCAATAGTTTTATCGTTTAGGTTTATATGGCTAACCTCCATATTTTTAGGGAGGCCATCCTCAACTATCGTATAACCGTGGTTCTGAGAGGTTATATACACCCTGTCGCGTTTTAAATCTTTAACCGGGTGGTTAGCCCCCCTATGCCCGTATTTTAATTTCTTAGTGTCAGCACCTGCTGCTAAGGCCAAGAGCTGGTGCCCGAGGCATATACCGAAAATGGGCAGCTTACCATAAAGCTTTCTTATATTTTCAATAACTTCTTCATTGTCCTTGGGGTCTCCGGGCCCATTTGTCAGCATCAGGCCGGAGTAGCCGCCTTTTAATATCTCTTCGGTAGAGGTCTTGGCTGGATAAACGCAGATATCTAGGCCTCTTCTTAAAAGGCTTCTTAATATATTTTGTTTAAGCCCAAAGTCTAAAACCGCAACTTTTTTATCGCTTTTGCCTGTCCCCAATTTATATGGCTTCTTGCATGTTACTATATCGACAGGATTTGAAAAGGAATATTCGTTTATTTCTTCTATATCCTCTTTTGTTGGCATCTCCTGAGAAATAAGCCCGCGCATCGTGCCGAATTCCCTTATCTTCCTTGTCAAGGCGCGCGTATCGATTCCCTGAATTCCTGGTATATCGTTTTCGATCAAGTACTCTTCAAGGGGCTTTTCGCTTCTCCAGTTGCTTGGGTTTTCACACATCTCCCGCACGATAAAGCCTCTCACCTGCGGCTTTTTAGATTCCGCATCTTCAACATTTACGCCGTAGTTGCCGATAAGCGGATAAGTCATAGTGACTATCTGCCCGCAATACGACGGGTCTGTCAAAACTTCTTGGTAGCCTGTCATCCCGGTATTGAAAACGACTTCGCCGAAAGCATTTGTCTTTGCGCCGAACGAGGTGCCGCTGTATACCGTTCCGTCCTCTAATGTTAAGTAAGCCATTTGTATCATCTCCTAAAAAACTTATAAGTTTATCTTATTCTTGTTAAAACTAGACAGTATGTCCTCTCTCATGTCTATAACCGCCTGCCTTGCGGCTTTATCAAAACTTAGGTTTGGATATTTATCTTTTCTATATGCAAGTAATATAGCTCGGGAGGAATTTATAATCCCACCAAGGCCGTCTTTATCAAAGCTTGCTACTATATCGTCTGCACTTGCCCCCTGAGCACCGTATCCCGGTATCAAGAAAAATGATTTTGGCATAAGCTTTCTAAGCTCGCTGGCCTGTTTCGGATAAGTAGCCCCAACGACTGCGCCGACAGACGAAAACCCATATTTTCCAATAAGGTCTTTTCCCCACTCGCTTACTTTTTCGCCGACCAGCTCATATAAGTGTTTGCCGTTTACCGTAAGGTCCTGAAATTCTCCGGAAGATGGATTAGATGTCTTTACCAGGCAGAAAAGACCTTTTCCGGTCTTTTTACATGCATCTATAAAAGGTTTGATGCCGTCTGCGCCAAGGTATGCGTTTACTGTTATAAAATCGGCATCAAAAGCTAGCACATCTTCCCCGTCTATATCTGTGCCGTCTAAATATGCGTTTGCATATGCTGTAGCCGTTGCGCCGATGTCGTTCCTTTTGATGTCGGCTATTGCTATAAGCCCTTTTTTCTTCGCATATTCAATAGTATCAAAGAAGGCCTGCATACCGCTGACTCCGTATTTTTCATAGTATGCTACCTGTACTTTTACAGAGGGTATCAAATCGCAAGTTGCATCGATTATGCCTTTGTTAAAGTCAAAGATTCCGGCCGCCGCTTTTTTAAATGCATTACCGCCGCTTTTTAAAAAGCCTTCGGGCAGGTATTCATATGCAGTGTCCAGTCCCAAGCAAACCGGGCATTTGGTATCTTTAATTTTTACGATAAGGTCGTCTATTCGCATTTATTTCTCCTGCTTATTTTATGTTTCCGTTTTCAAAAACTATTTTTCCGTTAACTATCGTGTATTTTATCCGCCCCGTTAATTCTTTGCCTATAAGCGGCGTATTTTTGCCCTTTGAGTACATATTTTCTTCGCTTAGGATATAACTTTCGTTTAAATCTCCTATGGTTATGTCGGCGGATTTACCTTCTTCAACGGTACCGCCTTCTACATTTAGAAGCTTGGCCGGGTTATAGGATAAAAGCATTGTTATTTCGTTAAGTGTAAGTGCCTTTTTATTGTAAAGGTTCGTTATTGCCAAAGAAAATGCCGTTTCAAGCCCGGACAGGCCAAATGCTGCCATGTCGTATTCAATTAGTTTTTCATCCCTATGGTGAGGAGCGTGATCCGTTGCTATTGCATCTATAGTTCCGTCTTTTAACCCCTCGATTATCGCGGAAACATCCTCTTTACTCCTAAGCGGAGGGTTAACTTTGGTATTTGCGTCAGTAGATTTTACCCAAGAATCGTCCATGCTGAAGTAGTGCGGGCATGTTTCGCATGTGACTGAAATACCGTTTTTCTTGGCAAGGCGTATTATTTCAACCGAGCCTTTTGTAGATATATGCGCTATATGGACTTTAGAATCAGTATCACGTGCCAGCAAGGCTTCCCTTGCTACCATTGCTTCTTCTGCAGATGCTGATATGCCTTTTAAGCCAAGAATTGTGGAGTAGTACCCTTCGTTCATAACGCCTTCTCCCCTTATGCTTAAGTCCTCACAGTGGGATATTATTAAAGCGCCAAAGCTCTTTGCGTAAAGAAGCGCGTTTTTCATAATCCTGCCATTTAAGACGGGGTGCCCATCGTCTGAAAAAGCGACGGCGCCGACATCTATCATAGCTGCCATTTCAGCAAGTTCACTGCCGTCTTGCCCTTTGGTTACCGCACCTATGGGATATACTTTGCAATACCCGCTTTGGTCTGCTTTATTTACTATGTAGGATATAAGTGCAGCGTTATCTATAACGGGAACCGTGTTCGGCATGCATGCAACGGAGGCAAAGCCCCCGGCAACTGCCGCTTTGGTGCCTGAAATTATGTCTTCTTTGTATTCTTGCCCTGGGTCGCGCAGATGGCAGTGCATATCGTTGAAAGCCGGGAAAACGTGCATTCCTTTAGCGTCGATGACTTTATCAGCAGCGGTATTTATATTTTTGCCTATCTTTTCAACTGAAGAACCATTGATTAAAATGTCTGCGTCTCCGCTGATTTTTCCCATGGGGTTTATTAAAGTACCGTTTTTAATCAATATTCTCATTTATATTCCTCCGAGTTAAAAGGTATAGTAGAGCCATTCTAACCGCAAGCCCGTTTGTAACCTGTTCGTTTATCACAGATTGGCTTGAGTCTGCCACTTCAGACGTTATCTCGATTCCGCGGTTAACTGGGCCCGGGTGCATGACTATCGCATCTTTTTTAGCAAGTTTTAAAACTTCGGTGTCTATGCCGAATTTAGCATTGTATTCACTTGCGGATGGGAACAACCCACCGGACTGCCTTTCTTTTTGGATCCTAAGACCCATTAAAACGTCCGCTCCTTTTGCAGCCGCGAATTTATCCGATGTGATTTTAGCTTTAGTTTTATCTATATCTTTTGGCAAAAAGGTATAAGGAGCGCAAAACGTTACGTTTGCTCCCAGCTTGGATAGCCCCCACAGGTTGCTCCTGGCTACGCGGCTATGCAGCACATCGCCGAATATAGAGACGTTTAAGCCCTCCAGATTCCCGTATTTTTCCCTCATAGTATACATGTCCAAAAGTGCTTGCGTCGGGTGTTCGTTCATGCCGTCTCCGGCATTGACTATTCCTGCCGAGACATACTGAGACAAAAGCGCAGCAGAGCCGGACATCGGATGGCGCATTATGATTATATCCGTTGCCATTGCATCCAGCGTCTTTCCCGTATCGATCAGGTTCTCGCCTTTTTGGACGCTTGAAGCGGAAGCGGATATACTGCTCATCGAAGCCCCCAAAAATTTTCCGGCAAGTTCAAATGAAGTCTTTGTACGGGTGCTGTTTTCATAAAACAGTGTAATAATAGACTTGCCCTGAAGATGCGGCATTTTTTTAGCGTTGCCTTTTAAAAGGCCTTTCATAGTTGTGGCCGTGTCTAAAATAAGCACTATTTCTTCTTTTGACAGATCTTTAAGCCCTAACAGATCTTTTGATGAAAGTTTCATATAACCACCATTTTAATATTTTTGTTTATAAAAAAGCTTACAATACGATGTAAGCTTTAATTTTCTTTTTTCTCAATATAAACGCCTGTTTTACCGTCGAATTCATTAACCATAACACAAACTATTTCATTTGTCGCAGTAGGGACATTTTTACCGATAAAATCAGCTCTTATCGGGAGCTCCCTGTGCCCTCTGTCGATAAGGGCGGCCAGTTTTATAAATTTAGGACGCCCAAGGTCTATTATTGCTTCCATTGCAGCCCTTGCCGTCCTTCCTGTAAATAACACGTCGTCAACTAAAACTATATTTTTGTTATTAATATCAAAAGTAATATCCGTAGAATTTAATACCGGATGTACTGCTGTTAATGATAAGTCGTCTCTATAAAACGTTATATCCAGTACCCCCATGTCCACTGTAGCACCTTCAAATTCCTTTATATAATTTCGTATTGCCTTAGCTAAAACCACGCCTCTTCTTTGTATGCCGATCAGTGCAAGGTTGTCTACGCCGTTATTGCTTTCGATTATTTCATGTGACATGCGTTTTAGCGCTCGAAACACTGCCTGTTCATCCATTATATAAGCTTTTTCATTCATAAGGCAAACCTTTCTCAAAAAAAAACCTTGCTTTTCGGCAAGGTTAAACATACATAAATATACTCATTTATAACCTTACCGGTATCTCTGTACCAATTTAAAGGAAAATTTTTATTTAATAATAGCACATGTATTGAGCTTTGTCCACAAAAATTTATTAACTATTTATTACTTTTTCTTAAATCATTAAGAACTTTTTCAAATTCTTTTTCAGGTTTGGCTGTAAATGTCATCTTTTCATTTGTCTTAGGGTGTAAAAAAGTTATCTGGTACGCATGTAAAAGCTGCCCTGTTTTTGTAAGCGCGACGGACTTAGGGCCATAAACCTTGTCCCCTGCGGCAGGATGCCCAATACTTTTTAGATGTACCCTTATCTGGTGCGTCCGCCCGGTTTCGAGCTGTGCCTCTACTAAAGTATAGTTTATAAACCGATTAAGCACTTTAAAATGCGTTACTGCATTTCTGCCGTTAGATACTATACCCATCTTTTTCCTGTCCGACCTACTCCTGCCAATGGGTTTATCTACTGTAAACTCGTCTTCTTTTATGTTGCCGTGAACTATGGCCAAGTATTTTCTGCTTGCAGTCTTGTTTTTTATCTGGTCGGCTAAGGACTTATGTGCAAAATCGTTTTTGGCTATAAGCATGAGCCCTGAAGTATCCTTATCTAAGCGGTGCACTATTCCCGGGCGTATTTCGCCGTTTATGCCTGATAAGTCTTTTATTTTATAGAGCAGGGCGTTGACAAGTGTATTCGTATAGTTGCCGGCCGCAGGATGCACCACCAGCCCCTTGGGCTTATTGATTACTGCTAAATATTCATCTTCATAAACTATGTCAAACGGAATATTTACCGGCGTTAAATCTATTTCCTGCGGCTTTTTAAAGCGGACTTCAACCTCATCGCCTTCACGCAGCTTATGGTTGGCCTTGGCTATATTACCGTTTACATAAACGCGCTCATCTAAAATAAGCGTTTTAAAAAAAGAACGTGAATAGTCTTTAAACTCTTGGGCCAAATAGGTATCTAGCCTTATAGTCTCAGCGCTAAGTATTGTTCTTTTTTCTATAGTTAAATCATTGCTAAGTATTGTTCTTTTTTCTATAGTTAAATCATTTGCCATTTTGTTTTAATAGCTTCTTTTTTTTAAATTCTTTTTTCATCTCTATGATGCCATAGATAATAAGCAGGCAAGTGCCTGTGGTTATACAAATATCCGCAAAATTGAATACGGGAAATGTCATAAAGTCAAAACGTATAAAATCTACTACATATCCTTTTGAAACGCCGTCCAGTTCTATTATTCTAAATATCCTGTCAAGCAAGTTACCTACGGCCCCACTAATTATAAATGCAAGACCAATAGAAAATAAACGGCCTTCTTTTTTAAATTTGATTAAGCATATAATGGTTCCGATTAAAATCATCAGTATCAAAACCACCAATAAGACAGTGGGTATATTATCTAAAAAGCTGAATGAAATGCCGGTGTTTTTGCAGTATGAAAAACTTAAAACCCCGTCGATTACAGTATAGGTTTTTGAAGGTAGTGGTGAGAGCCAGTTTATAATGGCAATTTTAGTTATTTGGTCTATTGCGATGCCGATTACGATTATAACAGCTGACAACATATTTATCTCCATGATGTTTTTTTAAAAATATTATATCACAGATTAAAAAATTTTTATATTGCCAATTCTACCTGTGTTGATTAGCGATATTCATGATTTTCGCAACGAATTCCCCTATCGCCGGGATATTACTTAAGACTATTTGCTGCAAGATATAAATAAACAGAGCTCCCAAAAGAATAAAGCCAATAGCCGAGCCAAAGCCACGCGCTAAACCACCTAAGAAATTTACCCAGATAATTCTTCTTGGCCGGTTCAAATGCGAAAGATATTCTACGAGCTTCATTTTTTCCAACATCAAAAGCAGCTCGTTTACTTTTTGGTTTAATGAGCAAAATGCTTTTTTAGTGATTTTCATATTTATATTATTAATTATTGATAAAAAAAAATACGCTTTAAAGCGTATTTTTTAATTTATTAATCACCTATTATTTCATCTATTAGTTTTTTCAACTCTTCTTGTTCTTCATCGGTTTTTAGTGAATAACCTTGTTCTTCGTTTTGGGGTTCTTCATCCTCCCAGACGATATTACCGCTGCTGACCTGTGACAAAATTTCGTCGTCAGCTTTGTATTCTTCTGAAGGTTCTTCTTTAACGCTCTCGGTTTTCGGCTCAGTGTTTTCAGCTGGGCTTTCAGGCGCTTTAGTTGGTACACTTTCACCGATAGTAGATTCTATATCTATGGTATCATCTTTTGGTTTTAACAGATCTTCAATAGCATCGACATCTATAGTATTTTTCATGTCTGAAATTTCGGAGATACGAACAGAGTCGTTAGGCTCATCAAGAGAACCGGCATTGTCGAATATCTCCATAATTTTGGTATAATGGTCGTTAAATGCATCGACTTGTTCCGTTAAAAACCTTTGAAAATTAGCTTTATAATCTACAGTTAAATTTTTAAGAGCCTGTATGTTGCATTTCGCATCCAAAACTTGCAGGTTTATTATATCGATAAATTTCTGCGCTTTTTTCTGCGCATCTTCTATGATGAATTTACCGGCATTTTTAGATTGCTTTAAAATAAGATCAGCGGATTTCTGTGCTGATAAAAGCTTGTCTGCTATAGCGGCATCCGCAGATAAATTCTTATTTTTGCTTTCTTCAGAAGTGCTTTTTAACTGTTCGAGTTCCTTTAAACATTCGTCGCGTTCCATGATAATAGATTGAAATTCGACAATTATTTTGTCTAAAAACTCGTCTACTTCCTTCTCACTGTAACCTCTAAACGAAGATTTAAATTTTTTCTCATATATATCTTTTGGTGAAATAGCCATATTAATATCCCCTTACCCTGTCTTTAACTTTCAAGAATCAATCTTCAAAGTCGTGATTACGGTCTGATTCACCTTCGTTAGATGCTATATCAACATTGCTCGGTGCAACTACGAAAATACTTCTTGCAACCTTTTTAATATTGCCGTTAAGCGCGTAAATCGCACCACTTAAGAAATCAAGTACACGTTGCGCAACATCTGTATCTAGGTCATCTAAGTTTACTATGACCGGCTTTCTAGCTTTGATGTTGTCGATAATGTTTTGAGTATCTTCGTTTGTGCTTGGTTGATAAACTATCATGCTCAACTTATTTCCAGAGGCAGATGTAGGCAAGCCTACTATTTTTCCTCCACGTCTTTTGTTGCTTGGGCGTGTTTCTTCATACATTTCTTCTTGCTGTTCAAATTCTTCGTATTCATCCTGTTCCTTATCCATCATTACATCATCTTCCTCCACGTCTTCAAAACCAACAATATTCAGTAGTTTGTTGAAAAATCCTCCTGACATAATATAAGTTCCCCTTCCTTTATTTTGTTGTTTTAGGTGTAGTAGTATTTATCTGCTACCAAATATGGCAGTGCCAATCCTGACCATATTTGAACCCTCCATTATTGCGGCTCTAAAATCTGCCGACATTCCCATTGATAAGATTCCCGTTTCAAAGTTATCTGTCTTGATGCGAGAATACTTATCGCTTATCTTTCTTAATTTAGCGAAATACGGCCTAGCCGTTTCGTTATCTGTCGATAAAGGTGCTATCGTCATAAACCCCTTTACCTTAACTCTTTTATAATTTACACTATCTTCTAAGAGCTTGTCTAGCAATTGCGGTTTAACACCTGCTTTTGTCTGCTCCCCAGATAGATTAACTTCTACTAATACGTCAAGAGACGTTTGCCTTTTTTCACATTGTTTTTCTATCTCGGCAAAAAGCTCTATCCTGTCCACTGAATGTAATAATTTAATTTTATCTATGATGTATTTTACCTTATTCGTTTGCATTTGTCCAATAATATGCCATGACACTGAGTTATCCACATTTTCTACCTTGGACAAAAATTCCTGTACACGGTTTTCGCCGAGATTTAAGGCCCCAGCATCTACCGCCTCGTTTATCCTGCCAATATCTACGGTCTTTGTTACGGTGATCAGCTTAACTTCATCTGATTTTCTGTTTGCCGCCGCACATGCATCGCTTATATTACTTAATACAATTTCCAAATTATTCTTAATACTCATTTCTAGTATACCACTTGAACGTTAGCTGTCAATATTTGATTATCTTCTAAAGGTTCAACAATAGATTTTTTATTTTGTTCAGCAACGATCTTAACCTTTACTTCTATTACATCATCTGCAGTTTTAACCTGTACGTAATTGGTATCTCCGGATGTTTTAACTGCAGCGGATGGCACAACAAGCCCTGAAAATGTATTTTTCATAGAAAAATTTACACTTCTTGCACTTAGCAAGTCCCCTATGTCATCGGTTATTTTTAAAATGTATATATATCCCTTAGGGTCAGAACGTTCGGAAACGACTGTCGCAGTGTATTGTTTATCGTAAATATTTTTAAAAACAACTGAGAATTGCGAATCTACCGTAATTTCATTTTTTTGTTTGTCTGCCATTACTATTACATACCACTCATTTTGATTGACCAGCCTGTATAGAGGCTTTGAAGAATCGGTATTGCTTAATGTATTTGTAATTGAGCCTTTTAATATCTCTTTAATGTTGCTTATAGTTAATTTGTCCATGTTGTCGGTAGATATCAAAGACTCATATTTGTCAAAATAAAAGCTGACGATTTTTTCTTCTTCCGCATAGATATACACTTTCCAGGCATTTATACGTTCTTCCAATGCAGTTTCTTGATCGTAAAGCGAGGACAAGGTATTATCGAGAGGCACTGCAGTATTTAGGTAATCCCTTCGCTGATTCATTAAATCGCTCAGCTCCCGTTCCAGCGTTATTGGATTTCCCTCCTTTTCTCCGGAAATAACTTGCCTTATCTCTATGGATTTATCCTCTATTTTACTGTTATAGTCAGCCAGATTAACGTTTATTATATTTTTCAAAAGGGTATTTAGCTGATAATCCATTATCTGTTCTCTTATATCTATAAGATCGGCCATGGTTTGTTCATTATAGCCCCATTTATATACTTCAGCAATTTCTTCCCCAACTGTAACTGCGGAGCCTTCCTCGGCTATAAAGATAGCTTTACCATAGTTTTCTGCCTCGTATACGCTTTCATCACGTACAACCACCCCATTGAAGCTATCTTCAAACATTATTTCACCCTGCGTGACTATAGCGGTCTTTGGCAATAACATATTAAGGCACAGGAAAATAACAGCCAGCGCTGCCAGTATGACCGCTATTATATAAAATCTTTTACTAGGCCGTAGTTTATGCTTTTTTACCACAACCGCAACTCCTAAAAAAATATATTTTAAGACAAAAAATTTATCTATTTTATCTATAAAAGATATTTTATCATAGTTATAAGAATTTTTTCAATTTAATTTGTTAAAATTAATCTCTTTATTGTTATGGCTATAAGTTTAATAATATATTAATATTATCCTGAAAGGACTTTATATAAAAATGTAGAATGTATATTATGACGAATTTTAATATTTTGGAGGCTTAAATGAATTATTTAGATGCATTTTCAGAGTGGGAAAAAGCACTGCTCAACACGGAATATGATAAAGATATCGCCATTCTTAAAAATGATAAGGAACTTTTAAAGGACAGTTTCTATAAATATTTGGAATTTGGTACAGCCGGTATGCGCGGAATTATAGGCCTTGGGACCAACAGGATGAACATTTTTACAGTAAGGCGTTCCACTAAAGGGTTGGCAGATTATATAAATTCTATTGATAAAGCCGCTGAAGGAGTAGTAATAGCTTATGATTCGCGCCATAAAAGCTACGAATTTGCACTTGAAACAGCATTAGTACTCGCCTCTAATGGAATTAAGGCTTATCTATTTAAAACGCTTACCAGTGTACCTATACTTTCTTTCTCAGTCATTAAACTTAAATGCGCTGCGGGTGTCGTAATTACCGCCAGCCATAACCCAAAACAGTATAACGGTTATAAGGTTTATGGAGCGGACGGTGGCCAACTTGCAAATGAACACGCCAATATAGTCATGAGCTACATAAACGATATTAAAGACATATTTTCTATAAAACCACTGAGCGAAGAAGAAGCTTTAAAATCCGGGCTTTTAACCTATGTCGGAGAAGAGCTTTACAATGAATATTTTAAAAATGTAGTTTCCCTATGCATGGACTTAGATATAATAAAGCAGCAGGCAGATTCTTTAAAAGTAGTCTATACCCCGCTTCACGGCACAGGAAATATACCAGTCTATACAATACTTTCTAAAATCGGGATAAAAAACGTGTATATTGTCCCTGAGCAGAAATATCCGGACCCGGATTTTCCAACGGTGAAGGCACCGAATCCAGAAGAAAAGGATACGTTTTCCCTAGCTATTAAACTTGCCAACGAAAAAGGCGCTAATATGATTTTAGCAACAGATCCTGACTGTGACAGATTAGGTATCGCAGTTCGTGAATCTGAAAATGAATTTAAACTTTTAACAGGCAACCAAATAGGCTGTTTACTGTTGGATTATATTTTGATGCAGAACCAGAAATCAAAAGTTAAAGACGGATTTGCCGTTAAGTCTATCGTGTCTACTAATATGGCAAACGTTATAGCAGAGTACTACTGCGTAGAAATGCGAGAAGTTTTGACAGGGTTTAAATATATTGCAGAACAGATAAACTTAAGCCTTAAAACGAAAAAAGGAACTTTCCTTTTTGGGTTTGAAGAAAGTTACGGGTTTTTGGCCGGCACATTCGTACGTGATAAAGACGCTGCTATTGCCTCTATGCTGGTAGTAGAAGCGGCATGCTACTATGCTTCTAAGAATATGACGTTATACGATGCTTTAAACAGCCTTTTTGAGAAGTATGGATATTTTAAAGAAGAGGTAGTGTCCATAACCTTAAGTGGTATAGAAGGGCAATCTAAGATACTTGCTGCCGTAGAGACTTTGCGTAAAGAGTGCCCTAAAAAAATAGGCCAATTTAAAGTTAATGTGTTTAAAGACTATTTGTTAAATGAATGCACAGACTGTCAGACAAATGAAAAGACACATATTGACCTTCCAAAGTCAGACGTGCTTGGATTTTACATGGATGACGTAAGGTTTATTATCCGCCCGTCCGGAACAGAGCCTAAGCTTAAATCGTATTTAAATGTACGAGGGAAAACTGCCAAGGAGGCGAATGACAGGTTTGCCGAGCTTAAAAGCAGTGTAAACGAGTTTTTAAATGAGCTTACTAAATGATAAAAAATTCATTTAAATTCCAAAATCAATGCACTTATTGGGTTAATCGACAATTCGATTAACCCGTCTTTTATTTTAAACGACTCTAACGTAAGTTTACAGTCGGCTTTTTCATACATTGCGCTTAAAAGGCAGGATTTTTCCTCATCCGTAATACATTGGCTGATGCTTTGAATATCAAAAACTACGTATTCTTTTTTTGCAGACCTGTTTATAACACTTAAAAACGCCTCTTTAGGCCTTTTATCTGACGCTGTACCCGTTTCATCGCCCCATCTCAATATGGCAACTACATTTTGGTTTAACGCGGCAAAACAACACTTGCCGGTCCTGAGTGCTACATGGGTGTTTCTGATGGCTCCGATATTTTGGTAAAATTCAAGCAGGGTTTCGTCTTCCAGCCTATACGTTGCCCTGTTAAATGGGTCCAGCATACCGCACATACCTGTCTCATCTCCGTAGTATATACACGGCATTCCGGGAAGAGAATATATAATTGAAACTGCAAGCCGCTCCAGAGCCGAACCCAAAAATTTTTGAGCGGGTGTTAGATTAAATTCGGCTTGCTGCTTTGTTGTGAGCTGCTTTATATTTAAATTAGACGCCAGGGCGGTGCGTATCCTTGCTATGTCATGGGTAGACAGCATGTTCATTAAAGCATAGTACATAGGACGGGGATAGTTCTGCCACTGTGATATCAAAAAATCCACCAGGTTATCTGATGTAGACTTATATTCCAAGAAATTAACTATTGCATTTCTAAGAGGATAGTTCATTACGCTGTCTAATCCTTTGCCAAGGGCATATGTCCTTAGGTTGCCGTAGCTACTTTTTGTCGTTGCGTCTTCCCAGACCTCCCCTATTACAGCGTTATCTTGAGAGGAGCTTTTTACGCTTTCGCGGATTAATTCTATCACTTTGTCTGGAAGTTCGTCTGCAACGTCGAGCCGGTATCCGCTTGCGCCCTGTTTTATCCAGTGAGATACTACGCTGCCCTTTCCGGTTATGACAGTCTCCTGCCAGTTTGGGTCGAATTCATTTACTTCGGGAAGCGTTTTAAACCCCCACCAGCTTTTGTAAGAGTCCGGGAATTTCGTAAATGTATACCAGCTATAGTATTGCGATTCAGTGCTTTGATATGCCCCTTTTGCAGGGTAGCGCCCAAGTTTATTAAAATAAATGCTGTCTGCACCTGTATGTGAAAAAACCGCATCCAAGATTATGTGTATATTTTTTTCTTTCGCGCTGTTTATTAGCTTTTTGAAGCTTTTTAAACCCCCTAAAATCGGGTCTATTTTGAAATAGTTAGCAGTATTGTACCGGTGGTTTGAATCTGCCTCGAATATCGGGTTTAGGTATATGATTGATACACCCAACCGTTTTAAATAATTAAGGGACTGTTCTATGCCATCAAGATCTCCTCCGAAGTAGTCGTCTGGGACATAGAATTCTTCTCCAGGCAATGAGGTGTAATCCGGGTATTCATCCCAGTTTTCATGAAGGCGGATCCTTCTTCCCAAACTCCTGTGGTATTCAACCCCCAATTTAACTGAAAGCGGGTCGCCCATTTTAAACCTGTCCGGGAAAATCTGATACATTATTCCGTTTTTCATCCATTCCGGTGTTTTAAAATCTTTTAAAAAGACGGTTATTTGAAAGCCTAATGGCACTTCACTATACACATATCCCCTGCCGCTTGTCCTATTATGTCCGCTTCCATAATAATAAGTTTCATTATCTGTTTTTAAGCAAAAATAATAAAAAAGGACACATGGATCTTCGGGCAGCTTTATGTTTAATGCCCACATATCTCCTTTTTTATCAAGAGGCAGACTTTCTTCACCGCCATGCCCTTTAAGTATTAAGCTGGCAGATGTTATAGCGCCAGTCTTTACTTTAATGCTGATAAGAACGCTGTCCCCTGTTTTACATGCCCCCATTGGGTAACGGTAAGACGGATTTGCAGAATTATGGTATACCATCTTATTTAATTCATCTAACATGTTAAAACCCTATCACTTTAGCGGACGTAAATTCCAAATAAATTTATTGTATTCTTCAATAGACCTATCCGAGCTAAAGATACCTGCACTCGCAGTATTTATCGCCGCTATTTTATTCCACTCATCCTTTTGATTATATTTTTCAATTGCATTAGAAAAAGCCTCGTTATAAGAGGAAAAATCGTATAATAAATAGTATTTATCAGATTTATCATAGTCTTCGAATAAAAGCGACTGGTATATATCCGAAAACTGTCTGTCATGCGATACCGGCAGTGTCCCGTCTATAAGCCGTGTCAACGCATTCCTTAAAGATTCGTTTTTTTCAAAGATCTCTCCCGGTTTATACGAATTAAACTTTTCCATGCAGTTGATATCATCTATGCTGGCACCAAATATAAATATGTTGTTTGGGCCTACTGCATCGTATATTTCTATATTAGCTCCGTCCATGGTTCCTAACGTTATTGCACCGTTTAACATAAATTTCATGTTGCCAGTACCGGATGCTTCCCTTCCTGCAGTGGATATCTGTTCGCTTATTTCAGCGGCGGGAATAAGTATTTCTGCTGTAGAAACCCCATAATTTTCTATAAAGACTACTTGTATAATATCTTTTGTCTTAGGGTCGTTATTAACGAGCGCTGCAACGGCATTGATAAGCCGGATTATGTTTTTGGCTTTTGTATATCCAGGCGATGCTTTTGCAGCAAATAAAAATGAGCAAGGAGTCCAATTTTTATCCGGTTTTTCAAGGATCTTGTTATATATATGAAGTATCTGCACTACTTTTAAAAGCTGGCGTTTATATTCGTGAAGTCTCTTTGCTTGAACGTCGAAAATGGCATTTTCATTTAAAACTACTCCCTGCTTTTTATAAAGATATTCGGCAAGACGTTTTTTATTAGCCTTTTTTATGGCTGCAAACTCTTCTAAAAACCTGCTGTCGTCTACGTATTCCTTTAACCGGCTTAGTTCGCGGTAATCTTTTATAAACCCGTCTCCGATGTAGTCTTTTATTAAATCTGTCAAAAGCGGATTGGCTTTAGCAAGCCATCTTCTGTGCGTGATTCCGTTTGTTATCCCTAAAAACTTTTGCGGGAATGTAACATAAAAATCCCTGAAAACTTTAGTCTTTAATATATCCGCATGCAGCATAGATACACCGTTGACTTTATTGCAGACTGCTACACACAGATTGGCCATCCTTATTTCGTCATAAGCGATTATAGACATACGGCTTATTTTGTCCCATTCTCCCGGGTACTTGTTCCATAACATATCGCAGAACCTGCCGTTTATAGTCTTAATAATGCGGTATATCCTGGGGAGCAGCTTTTCAAACATCTGCTCCGGCCAGCGCTCTAGCGCTTCTGACATTATGGTGTGGTTGGTATAGTTAAATACTTTACTCGTTATTTCGTACGATTCTTCCCAGCTTAACCTTTCTTCATCTATTAAAACCCTCATCATCTCCGGAATAGCAATGGCTGGATGCGTGTCGTTTATCTGTATTACGACATAATCCGGAAGAGTATGCACGTCTCCGTAAGTGGCTTTATGCTGTTTTATAATACTTTGTATGGTCGCAGAGGTAAAGAAATAGAACTGCTTTAACCTAAGCTGCCTGCCTTGCTCATGGTTGTCTTCAGGGTATAGAACTTTGGATATGACTTCGGATAATTCTTTTTCCTGCATAGAGCGTATGTATTCGCCGCGGTTAAAGTAGTTTAGATCTAAATTCTTTTCTGCCCTTGCACTCCACAGCCTTAAAGTTGCCGGCATTTTACTCTCATATCCAACGACAGGTATATCACACGGAATGGCAAATACTTTATAATAGTTTTTGTGTATGATATTAAGCCCGTTTTCTTCCCATTTTTCCTCTATATCTCCTCCGAAGCGGACTTCTACCTGTTCTTCAGGGTCCTGTATTTCCCAGACATATCCGTCTCCTATCCAATCGTCTTCCATTTCCACCTGTTCGCCGTCTAAGATCCTTTGTTTAAAAAGCCCGTACTCATAACGTATGCCGCAGCCCGTTGCAGGTAAATCAAGAGTTGCCAGCGAATCTAAAAAACACGCAGCTAAACGTCCCAAGCCTCCGTTGCCAAGACCTGCATCGGATTCCTGTTCTTCTATGTTTTCAAGTGTAAAGCCAAAATCCTTTAATGCTGCCGCATAATCCTCTTTCAAGTGCATGTTGATCATGTTATTGACCAAGGCTCGCCCCATCAAGAACTCAGCGGACATGTAGTAAAGCCTTTTTAACCCCTGGGTCTTGACTTTTGTATTTGCTTCCATCCATTCGTCTACGATATCATCCCTTATACAAAGAGCGCATGCCTTGTATATTTGTTCCGACGTAGCAGTTTTAACGGTTTTACCGAAATTGCTCTTTAGTTTGCGCGATATGTTATTTTTAATGATTTCTACTTTATTCACAAGAAATTACCTCGCTTCGACTTAATAAATTGTCAATTATCTGTGCATATTTTTTTGCAGATGCAAGAAAGCTGTTGTCTTCGGACATTGCCTTATTTATTAAAGACATATGGACCGGCTTATCTTTTAACACTTTAAGCGCAAATCTGATGGTGTTTAACATATCGTACGCATTATAGTTTGTAAAAGAAAAACCGTTTCCGTCTCCAGTATATTCGTTATATGGTTTAACGGTATCTTTTAAGCCGCCTGTTTCTCGAACGATAGGCAGCGTACCGTATCTTAGTGCTATCATTTGGGATATCCCGCAAGGTTCAAACCTTGACGGCATAAGCAGCAAGTCACTTCCGGCATATATCCTGTGTGCGAGGATATCGTTATATTCGCATATAAAACACATTCTTCCGTTATGATTTGCCGCTGCTTCTTTAAGCGCATCTTCGTATCTTTTTTCGCCGCTTCCCAAAATCACTAATGCTATGTTTTCCTGCATTATTTCATTTATCACATCTAAAATCAAGTCTATCCCTTTTTGTTCTGTGATTCTGCTTACCATTGAGATGATTTTAGCATCTTTATCTATGTTTAAATAAAGTTCTTCAATCAAAGCACTTTTATTGATATATTTTCCCGAAATATCTTCTTTAGAATATTCGGCTATTATATTTTTATCTTTTTCTGGGTTAAATTTGTCTGTATCGATGCCGTTTAATATTCCGTACAGGTCGTTATGCCGCAGATTTAATATATCTGACATGCCTTCGGCATAGTAATCATACATTATTTCAGAGGCATAAGTCGGGCTTACAGTTAAAAGCCTGTCTGCAAAAATCAATCCTGCTTTTAAAAAGTTTGCCCCTCCGTAGTATTCTAAAAAATCTGCTGTTAAATATCTAGGTTCAATAGAAAGCCAATCAGCCACCATATCAAGAGAAAACCTGCCCTGATACATAAGGTTATGTATTAAAAGAATGGTTTTTATCTTTCCTTTGAATACTTCTTCGTATTGAGTTTTTATAAGCATGGGCAGCATGGCTGTGTGCCAATCATTGGCTATTAAAACATCTGGTATAAAATCTATCTTGGAAAGGGACTCAATAACAGCCTTGGTAAAAAACGCATATTGCTCGCCTTCGGAATCTCCGCCTCTGTACATACAGTCGCCAAAATAGGATTCGTTATCTACAAAGTAGTATATAACATTATTAATGCTTAATTCTTCTACCCCTACATATTTTGTCCGCCATCCCAAATTTATGTTGAAGTTGGTTAGATGCTTGGTTTTATCTGCGTATTCATTTTTGGATATTCTATGAAAAGGCATCATTACCCTGACATCATATCCTAAAGAGGCCAAACTATTTGGCAGCGAGCCGGTAACATCGGCAAGACCGCCGCTTTTTGCAAACGGCACACATTCAGACGCAACAAACAAGACTTTTGTTTTAATGGTATCACCGTTTTTTAAACTGTCAATCTCTGTCACACCATGGCTCCTTTTCTAATGACTACAGGGAAGTTTTCGTCTCCTATAAGCTTTCTGCCTTCACGCATATGCACTATTTTATCGAGTATTACATACTCCAAACTACAGTTGCTTGAAATATGGCTGTCCTGCATTATTATAGAGTTTTTTATTGAAACGCCTTCATCTATATGAACGCCTCTAAATATAATGCTGTTTTCAACCTCCCCTTTTATTATGCACCCATTTGCGATAAAACTATTTTTTATTTTTGCATCTTTGCTAAATTTAACAGGAGCTTCGTCTTTTATTTTAGTAAAAATTCTATTTTCCGACAAGAACAGGTCCTGCTGCACATCATTTTTTAAAAAGTCCATATTCATTTTGAAATATGCGGCGACTGAATGCAGGCGCCCTACATAACCTTTATGCTCTATAGCGTATATTTTGAGTGAATTTATATTAGGTATGAGCACGTCCATAACAAAATTATAATTTCCGTGCAACACGGCATCTTCTATCAGGTATTCAAGCAAATCTTTTCTTATAAGGTAGATATCCATTCCTATCTTGTTAGACCTGGGAACGGATGGGTTTAATTCCATATCTATTACACGGCCTGTCTCATCGTCCATTATAATACGGGTATCTTTGAATCTTTCACCTGTATATTCAGGGTTTTCTTCTACGTTATAAAGCATCGTTATGTCTGCGCCGCTGTTAATGTGATAGTCAAGCAGCCTATCGTATGTCTCGTTATATATGGTGTAAGAGCCACATAGCAAGCAGTATTTTTGGGATGTCCTTACAATATAGTTCATAGCGCCTTTGACGGCGTCGCAAAGCCCTCTATACGATCCACGGTTTTCATTGGTGTCAAACGGAGGAAGTATAAATAAACCATCGCTTTTTCGGTTAAGGTCCCAATCTTTGCCGGAACCTAGATGGTCCATAAGCGAATGATAGTTTTTCTGCGCTATTATTCCTATGTTCCTTATATTGGAATTGACCATGTTTGAAAGCACAAAATCAAGCGCCCTATATCTTCCCGCAATTGGAACAGCGCCTACAGACCGCAGTATTACCAGTTCTCTTAAGTTCATATTTTGTTCGCCGGCATATATAAGCCCAAAAACGTCTTTAATCATGTTAGTTCCCTCGTTCCCCCAAAGTTATTTATCTAGAGTAAACTGAAAGCGGATTAATCCGATCTCCAGTATTTACAATATTGTCAGCCTTGATTAAAGACTGTGTACCTATTACAGTGATTTCTTCATCACCGCCTATTTTGCAGCCTTTTTCTATAATCACATCTTCATCTACAATTGATTTTTTAATAGTAACATTTGAATCAATAATACAGTTTTGCATAATTATACTGTCTTTTATAACACTGCCTTCGCCCACCGTTACTCCGGAAAACAGAATACTGTTTTCTACCGTGCCATAGATAAAGCAGCCTTCGGAGACCATGCTATTTTTTACGTTGGCACATTCGCCTACGAACTGCGGCGGTTCGTTTGGGTTTCGGCTGAATATCCTCCATGAAGTATCATATAAGTCTAGCTTCGGGTTTTCGTTTAAAAGCTCCATATTTGCTTCCCAAAGGCTTTCGACAGTCCCGACGTCTTTCCAGTATCCGTCGAATGGATATGCGTATGCCTTCTCGCCTTTTTCTAAAAAAGAAGGTATGACATTTTTACCAAAATCATTGGACGATGACTTGTTATTTGAATCCTCTATCAAGTATTCTTTTAATTTATTCCAGTTAAATACATAAACTCCCATGGATGCCATATCATTTTTAGGATTTTTCGGTTTTTCTTCAAATTCTAATATTTTCATATCTTCGTCTGTATTCATTATGCCGAACCTGTTAGCTTCTTCCGTTGGGACTTTTATAACGGCTATAGTGACATCCGCTTCTTTTTGAGAGTGAAATTTGATCATTTTATTATAGTCCATTTTATATATGTGGTCTCCGGATAGTACTAATACATATTCCGGATCGTATTTTTCTATAAAGTAAAAGTTTTGATATATGGCATTAGCAGTGCCAGAATACCACTTGCTGTTCTCATTAGAAATATAAGGCGGCAGCACGAAGGCCCCTCCCGTCATAACGTCTAAGTCCCATGGCGCACCTGTGCCAATATAGGAATTAAGCTCAAATGGCTGGTATTGCGTAAGTATTCCGACGGTATCGATGCCAGAATGGGTACAGTTTGAGAGAGTAAAATCTATTATCTTATATTTACCGCCGTATGGGACGCCAGGTTTTGCCCTTAGTTTTGTTAACACGCCCAGGCGGCTGCCTTGACCGCCTGCAAGCAACATTGCAACACATCTTTTCTTTACTATCATTTGAGATTTGCCTTTCTTCTAATTTTTATCATTTAAAACTTTTAAATAAACCGTTGATAACGGCGGAAGCGTTAACGAGACATTATCATCCTCATCTTTTAGCATTTGCGGGTTCACTTCTGCTCCGCTTCCGCCAAAGGGCTCTTCATCACTGTTTAATATCTTTTCCAAGTGCCCGTCAAAAGGGATTTTTAATCTGTAGTCTTGGCGTACGATCGGCGTAAAGTTAGATACACATATTATCGCATCGCCATCTTTAGTTTTAGGTAGGCGCATAAAAGATATGGCGCTTATATCGTCGTCATCTACCCTTAACCATTCAAATCCTTCCCAGCTGTCTTCTATCTGCCATAATGCAGGAGAATCCTTATAAACATGGTTTAGCGCTTTTACATAGTTTTGCAGTGCTTTGTGAGACGGATAGTTTAATAAAAACCAATCCAGCTGCTTTTTTTCATCCCATTCTATGAACTGCCCGAACTCACTTCCCATAAACATTAATTTTTTACCGGGATGTGCGAACATAAAGCCATAAAGAGCTTTAAGCGAAGCAAATTTTTGCGGGTAATCTCCAAACATCTTGTCGATCATGGATTTTTTGCCGTGCACCACTTCATCGTGGGAGTATGCCAGGATGTAGTTTTCTGAAAAGGCATAAGTCATAGAAAAAGTCATTTTACTGTGGTTTTCATGCCTGAAAAAATGATCCATCTGCATATAATCCAGCGTGTCGTGCATAAACCCCATATTCCATTTAAAGCAGAATCCAAGGCCTCCGTCGTACGGCGGCTTTGTAACCATAGGAAATGCCGTTGATTCCTCCGCAATAGTTATTAAACCCTTAAAATTAGTGAGCAGGATGGAATTTAACTTCTTTAAGAACTCTATAGCGTCTAGATCTAAGTTGCCGCCGTATTTATTTTTAATATATTCCCCTTCTTTTCTTCCGTAATCTAAGTATATCATAGAGGTAACCGCATCTACCCTTATTCCGTCAACGTGGTAAATATCCGCAAAGAACATTGCACTTGATACAAGAAAACTAACTACTTCTTTTCTTCCGTAATTGAATATAAGCGTACCCCATTCCGGGTGTTCGGATTTTAAAGGATGGCTGTGGCCGAAAAGCTGCGTCCCGTCAAACATGTTAAGCCCATGGTCGTCTTTTGGAAAATGCGCCGGGACCCAGTCTATAATAACTTTTATGCCAGCCTCATGCATAGCATCTATAAAGTACATATAATCTTGCGGAGTTCCGTACCTTGAGGTGACTGCATAATATCCACAGACTTGATACCCCCATGATGGATCGAAAGGATATTCTGTTATTGGGAGCAGTTCTATGTGCGTATATCCCATTTCAATTACATAATCCCTTATCTCATGGGCGATCTCACGTATGGATACGAAATCGTATCCTTCTTTTTTCTTAAAACTACCGATGTCCAGTTCGTAAATAGACATGGGAGATGAAAACGGATCTTCTTCCATATGGGTTTTTATATATTCGCTGTCATGCCATTCGTATTTTTCTATACTCCAGACTTTTGATGCAGTACCGGGCCTAAGCTCTGCATGGAAAGCAAAAGGGTCTGCCTTATAGCGATTTATACCGTCACATCCCGTTATACAATATTTGTAATTATTCCCGTCCTTTAGCCCAGGTATCAAAGATGCAAATATGCCCCCTTCTAGTGCCTGCATTGGGTTTACAGTATCATCCCATTCATTAAAATCTCCAACGACGCTTGCTTTTTTTGCATTTGGCGCAGACAGGCAAAATAAATGAGCATCAGCTTCGGGAATATAGTGACATCCAAATGTCAGATATGCCTTTTGCGCTTCTCCTGTATTATAAAGATATATATCATCTTTACTAATATATTTACTAGGATCATAACAAGGCATATTGTCCCTCCGGTACTGCTCATTTGTATATTTTTTATTATCAGGCCTTATATTTCTAAAGGTTATAGATAAAGCTATTAAAGGCTTTGTCCTTTCCCGCTAACTCTTTTGCCTTCTCTTCATACCCTTCCCTGCCCAAAAATGCATATAACGCTTTTTTGCCTTCTTCTACGCCAGGTTGGTCAAACGCATTTATATTAAGCATTTTACCTGCCGCTGCTGTTGCCATTTCAAAAAAGTATAAAAGCGCACCTATTGAGTACTCATTTAAAGAGTCTAACACTATTTTAAGATTCATCTTCCCGGATTTGCATACTGCATATTCTGCAGAATCCAATTCTAAATCTATAAGAGTATTTAACGTTTTCCCCTTTAAATACTCGGCGTCGTAAAGCTTTATAGGAACATCCGGGATAACTAACTCGGTCTTGAAGTTTTTTACTTTGATAAATGTTATTATTTTGTCAAACGGCCCTTCGGTATAAAGCTGTAGCTGCGAGTGCTGATCTGTAACGCCAAGAGCTCGGACCGGCGTCTGCCCGACGTGTACGGTATTTCCGAATTTATCGTATTTTTTACTTAAAGATTCTGCCCAAAGCTGTGCATACCATTCGGCTGTATTCAGCAAAGCATCTGTATACGGCAGCATAACAGTAACATTAACACCTTTTTTCATGCACATATAGTGCGTAAACGCATACATATATGCTGGGTTGTCTTCAAGTTTTTCGTTACTACATAAAGCGTCCATATCCCCTGCACCGGCCAGTATCTTCGATATGTCTATATTAAGCACTGCAGCTGCCAGCAGTCCTACCGGGCTTAATACAGAAAAACGCCCGCCCAGTTTTTCAGGGATCTCAAACGTCTTAAACCCATTATCGTTAGCTATTTTTCTAAGCGTTCCGCTTTTTGCACTTGTAGTCAATATAATGTTATCTTTATAATCATTCCCCAGCTTTTCAATTAAAAGCCCAATAATAATTATGAATTGCGACATCGTTTCCGCTGTATTCCCAGATTTGGTTATTACGTTAAATACAGTTTTTTTGACATCTATAACATTAAGCAGAGCATTTATTTTATCCGGGTCTACATTATCTTCTACGTAAAATTTAGCTCCGTTTCTAAGCGGCTTGCTAAGAGCATTGTATTTGTAGCTTTTAAGTGCTGTAAACAGTGCCCTTGAACCTAATGCGGATCCTCCAATGCCAAAGACGACAAAGTTATCGAATTTCTCGTTGATCATCTTGGCAGTTTTATTGATGTCGGCAACGACTTCACCCTGATTAAAAGGCAGCGCCCTCCAGGCCATATCGTCGCGTTCGGCACATAACTCTGAATGGGTCTTTTGTAACAATTCCTGGTTTTCTTTTATTTCATTTAGTTTTATTCCATGTTCTCCTATGTTTTCAGCAATTACATTGTTAAAATCAAAAGTAATTTTGATGTCTTTATTATTACTAACCTGTCTAAACTCCATTTATTTTTCCTCAATAAATTATTTTTATTTAAAATTCTTAATTCTTTATTATTCTTCCATAAGTTTCTGCTAATAAAAGCAGTTCGTCTGCGTGTTTTTTTGAAAACTGGCCTTTTTCAAGTTTAAATTCCCAGTTCCCTTTAATAGTTCCTGGTGTATTCATTCTTGCATCTCCAGGTAGTTTTAAAATATCTTGCACGGGTATTATTGCCAGATCTGCCACTGAAGAATAGGCTAATCTTATTAATACTTTCGATACGTCGTTCACCTCGCAATCCCCTGTATATTCTATAAAAAATTTTTTATCAAAATCATCTAGGGAAACGAACCATCCAATAGCAGTATTATTGTCGTGGGTGCCGGTATATACAACGCAGTTATTCTTATAGTTGTATGGCAAGTACATACTATTTTTGCTTTTATCGAATGCAAACTGCAATACCTTAGTTCCAGGGTAGCCATAATGGCCAAGCAATTCATGAACTTCTTTTGTTATATTACCGAGGTCTTCGGCTATAACAGGCAACTTGCCTACTTGGTTCATTATTTTGTCAAACAGCGTATAAGACGGGCCTTTTATCCATTTCCCTTTCACTGCATCTTTCATGTTGCTTTCAACTGCATAAAACGCTTCAAAACCGCGGAAATGGTCTATACGGATTAAATCGTACATAGATTTGGCTTTGGTAAACCGCATAACCCACCATTTAAAGCCGTCAAGTGCCATTGTATCAAAATCGTAAATCGGATTTTCCCAAAGCTGGCCGTTTTTACAAAATGTATCAGGAGGGCATCCGGACATGCGGCCGCTCTTATCAAACAACTCCCTGTTTGCCCAATAGTCTACACTGTCTCTTGCTACGTAAAACGGCAGGTCGCCTATTATCTTAATACCGTTTTTGTTTGCATAGTTTTTAACATCTCTCCACTGTATAAAAAATATATACTGCTCAAATTTATAGAATTCCACTTCATCTGAAAGTTTTTTTAAATATTTACTTGAAGCAGATTTTTCTTTGTTTGCGATATCTTTTTCCCATTTCCAAAAAGGGTTGAGCGAAAAATACTCCTTTACCGCCATAAAAAGCGCATAGTCTTCAAGCCAAAAAGCTTCTTTTTCTTTAAAACCTAAAAAAGCTGTATCTTTTAATTTAAAATTTTCATAAGCTTTTTTTAAAATCTTTCCCTTTACATTAGACTGAAATTCATAATCTACTTTATTATTTGACTTAAATTTAACTTTGGGCAGATCCTCTTTTTTTAAAAGACCTATTTCAACTAATGATTCAAGGCTGATTAAATATGGGTTGCCTGCAAAAGCACTGACTCCCTGATAAGGTGAATTGGCAAACCCCGTTGGATTTAACGGTAAAACCTGCCAATGGCTTTGCCCTCCTGCCTTTAAAAGATCGATAAAATCATAAGCCTCTTTGCCTAAAGTACCTATCCCAAAACGGCCGGGCAGTGAAGTTATGTGAAGCAACACTCCGCTAGATCTTTGCAATTATATAAACTCCTTAAAAGAAACATATACGCGCAATATCATACTTATACATTAAGTACTCCTTTTATACCAAGAGAATTTTTGTATTCAGCTAATATAGGTGCAACGTCAGTTGAAATAAAGTCATCTACCTGTTCACTGCTTCTGCCGATAAAGTTTACAGGATCTAAAATACTGTCCAGGGCTTTTTTAGTAAAACCAAATGAACTGTCTGCTGCTATATTCTCAATTAAATTATTTCCTTTTCCTTCAGCTTTTATCCTATGGCTTGCTTCCATAGAATAGGACCGTATCTTTTCGTGCAGCTCCTGCCTGTCCCCACCTTTTTTAACAGCTTCCATGAGTATAGTTTCTGTGGCCATAAAAGGCAATTCTTCCATTATGTGCTTATTTATTGTCTTTTTGTATACTACCATACCTTCCGATATATTTAAATATATATTTAAGATTGCATCCAAACATAAAAATGCCTGCGGCACTGTCAACCGTTTATTTGCCGAATCGTCCAAAGTTCTTTCAAACCACTGGGTGCTGGCAGTTACAAGCGCGTTTTGCGGCAGGAACAATAAAAACCTTGCCAGAGCTGCCATGCGCTCTGAACGCATTGGGTTTCTTTTGTATGCCATAGCAGATGAACCTATTTGATTTTTTTCAAACGGCTCTTCCATTTCCTTTAGATTCTGAAGCAACCTTAAATCATTGCTAAATTTGTATGCGCTTGAAGCTGATAAAGCAAGTGCATTTAAAACGAGAGAATCCACTTTTCGCGGATACGTCTGCCCGGTCACTGCATAAAAGGATTTAAATCCCATTTTTTCACAGACTATCTGCTCTAATTTTTTAACTTTTTCATGGTCGTTATCAAACAGTGTTAAAAAGCTTGCCTGCGTTCCGGTCGTCCCTTTTACACCTCTTAAACGCAATTTGCCTATTACGTGGTTTATTTCCTCCAGATCCATAATCAAATCCTGTATCCAAAGGCACGCACGCTTGCCTACGGTAGTTAACTGCGCCGGCTGGTAATGCGTAAAGCCGAGGGCCGGTGTGTCTTTATATTCTTTTGCAAATTTTGAAAGGTTATATATAACGTTTACGAGTTTTTTTTGTATTATTAAAAGCGCATCCCTCATTATTATGATATCCGCATTGTCACCGACATAGCAGCTGGTTGCACCTAAATGTATTATAGGCTTTGCCTTTTTGCACTGCAGGCCATAGGCGTAGACGTGTGACATTACATCATGCCTTACTTCCTTTTCACGCTTTTGAGCATCTTCATAGTTGATGTCGTCTTTATATTTTATAAGCTCATCTATTTGCTCTTGAGTTATAGGCAGTCCTAACTGAGCCTCGCCTTCGGCAAGTGCTATCCAAAGACGCCGCCAAGTTTTAAATTTTTTATCGTCTGAAAAATTTTCAGCCATTTCGCGTGATGAATATCTTGTAATAAGTGGATTTTCATAAACTTCTTTCATTAAACTTTACTCCCGGTGTTATAAGTGCTTTATCTAAATAGATTATACTTTAATTTGGATAATTTGTACATTTATTTAATAAAAAAGAGGCCGTTTAGACCTCTTTTTTATTTTGCAAAATCTGTCGTCCTTGTTTCCCGTATCACATTTACTTTTATCTGACCCGGGTAATCAAGTTCAGTTTCTATTTTTTTAACTATGTCCTTTGCCATTAAGTACATTCCTGCATCATCCACATCTTCCGGCTTGACCATAATTCTTATTTCCCTGCCGGCCTGTATTGCGAATGACCGTTCAACTCCATTAAATGAATTTGCTATTTCTTCAAGTTTTTCCAAACGTTTTATGTAATTTTCAAGTGACTCTCTTCTGGCTCCCGGGCGGGCTGCAGATATTGCATCTGCCGCCTGAACTAATACTGCTTCAACAGTCTTAGCCTCAATATCACCATGATGAGCTTGGATAATATGAATTATCTCACTAGACTCATGATATTTTTTAGCTAAGTCAGCTCCTATTTGAATATGCGGCCCTTCTACTTCATGGTCTACAGCTTTACCTATATCATGCAGTAATCCTCCGCGCTTTGCCAATTTGACATCTGCGCCGAGTTCAGCCGCCATTATTGCAGCTAGATTTGCAACTTCAAGCGAATGCTTTAATACGTTTTGCCCATAGCTTGTGCGGTATTTAAGCCGCCCTAAAATCTTTATGAGTTCAGGGTGCAACGAGTGTATGCCGGTATCGAATGCAGCTTGTTCGCCTGCTTCTTTAATTTGGGCATCTACCTCTTTTTGCGCCTTATTTACCATTTCTTCAATACGAGCCGGGTGAATTCTCCCGTCTAATATCAATCTTTCAAGAGCTATTCTTGCGACTTCGCGCCTTACCGGATCAAAACCAGAAAGTATAACTGCTTCAGGAGTATCATCTATTATCAAATCAATTCCCGTTGCCGTTTCTAAAGTTCTAATATTTCTACCTTCGCGCCCTATAATTCTGCCTTTCATTTCATCGTTTGGTAGTGAAACAACTGAAACTGTATTTTCAGACACATGATCTGCAGCGCATTTTTGGATTGCTAGCGATATTATGTATTTTGCTTTTTTTTCTGCATCTTCTTTTGCTTTTACTTCAATATCTCTAACGAAAACAGCAATGTCACGTCTGGCTTCCTGTTCAACCTTATCCATCAAAATATCTTTTGCCTCATCGCGGCTGATGTCGGAAATCTTTTCTAACTGTTCTATTTCCTGTTGATGTAATTTTTCTATATCTTCTTTTAGACGTGATACATCTTTTTGTTTTTTGGCGATTTGGTCTTCTTTAGATTCAATGCTGTCTAGCTTTCTATCTAAAAGCTCTTCACGCTGAATCAGCCTTTTTTCTGAGCGTTGCAATTCATTTCTACGTTCTTTTGTCTCTCTGTCAAATTCATTTCTTAATCTTAGTACTTCTTCTTTAGCTTCAAGGACTGTTTCCTTTTTGATCGCTTCTGCCCTCTTCTGTGCGTCAGCAATCATCCGTGTCACCGATTCTTCAGCTTTTGCGATTTTAGCTTCGGCTATATTTTTTCTGTAAAAATAACCTGCTAATATACCGATTATAGCTGTACCGATAGCCACTGGAACCAGTACCAACAATTGCATCTACTATATACACCTCCCTGATTAAACTTTTTTCTTCATTTCCTTATAATTTTTTATATGTACAGTTAGTATAGGGTAAGTAAAAAATTTACCCTATTTTAATTGTAAAGTTAGTGGGTAGCATTGTCAAGCTGTTTTAACCTTGCCAGATTAATGATTTCTTTCACTTAAGTATTCGGCAAGGCCGATAAACTTGGCGGCTTTACTGCCAAAAATGGATATATCATTAATTGAATTGTCTGTTAATTGTCTCGCGATTTTTTGCGATTTTTCTATACCGTAAAGATCTACGTATGTAAATTTACCTGCCTCTTTATCTTTTTTCGCAGTTTTACCCGTGTCATTTTCACTGCCGGTAACATCTAAGATATCGTCTATTATCTGGAATGCAAGGCCAATATTTGCACCGTAACATCTAATAGCGTTTAATTGCTTTTTATTAGGTGAACAAATTAGTAAACCCGATTCAAGAGATGCTATTATAATAGCTGCGGTTTTATTTTTATGAATTAAAATAAGTTCTTCCTCAGTTAATTTTTGCCCTTCGAGCCCTATATCCTGCCATTGCCCCGCGATCATTCCGTTTGGGCCGGATGCTGAAGCGATAGCTCGTATTGCCAAAATATGGTTTTGCAAATTATGCAGATATTTATTTGAATTTGCAAGCATAACTTCAAATGCATAGTTTAGCAGCGCATCCCCAACGAGTATAGCCTGGCCTTCCCCGTAAACCATATGGCTGGTCGGCTGCCCGCGCCTTAAAGTATCGTTATCCATTGCGGGAAGATCATCATGTATAAGCGAATACGTATGTATCATCTCAATGGCACATGCTATATCAAGCGTTTCATATAAGTCCCCGTCTAAAAGCTCGTTTGCCCAAACGTTAAGCGCAGGGCGGAGCCTTTTTCCGCCTGAGAGCACGCTATATTTCATCGCATCTCTAAGTTTTGGCAGAAAACCGCATTCGTTTAAAAGTATGTTTAAGCGTTCGTCTATCAATGAAGAGACTTTTAAAAGATCATTTTCCAACGCCTAAATCCTCGCTTCCGGTTACATACTGTGCCTTTGAGTTATTTAAATCAAGAATCTTAAGCTTGCCTTTTGAAGTTTCAAGCTGCTTTTCACACTCTGAAATCAGCTTCATACCTTGTTCATAAAGCTCCAGGGATTCTTCGATCTCAATGCCGTTTTCGTTAAGCTTTTCCAGTATTTCCTCAATTTTTTTAAGCTTTTCGCTAAAAGTCTTCATCTTTTTTCTCCTTTTTCTCTAAAATCTGTGCGGATATATTCCCGTCGTAAGCTATTATATTAACTTTTTCCCCTATTTTTATATCATTTACAGATAAGATATATTGCCCGGTGCTTCCCCTCATCACCATAAAACCGCGTTTTAATACGTTTAGAGGGTTTAGCTCTTTTAACAATTCCTTTTTTATGTATATGGTATTCTGTAAAGTTAAAAGTCTTAACTGAAAGTTCTTAAAAAGCGCTTCCTTGTGCCTTAAGAGTGCATCTTCCATACTCTTAATCTTATACGAAGGTGAAACCTCTTTCATGTTCTGTTTATAAAACATCAAATCCCTTTCACAGCCGTTGATTTTATTATATACATAAGAGGCAATCCATTCTTTAAAAGAATTTAACCGGTTTTTGATCTCTAAAATATCCGGTACGCCAAGTTCTGCAGCGACGGATGGCGTAGGAGCACGTAAATCCGCTGCCATGTCTGCTATAGAATAGTCCGTTTCGTGGCCAACTGCGGAAATTACGGGTATGTTAGACTCAAATATAGCCATTGCCACTACTTCTTCGTTAAAAGCAAATAAATCTTCAAAAGACCCGCCGCCGCGAGCTACAATAATTAAGTCTATGTCATCAAGAGTGTTTAAGTATTTGATTCCAGCCGCGATTTCATCTTTTGCACCTTCGCCCTGCACTCGTGAGGGATAAACTATTATATCTATACATGGGCATCTTCTCTTGATTATGTTTGAAATATCATGCATTACCGCACCTGTAGGAGAAGTAACTACTCCGATTTTCTGCGGGAAAAGCGGCAGAGGTTTTTTTATATCCGGGTCGAAAATGCCTTTTTTAAAGAGGCTTTCTTTTAATGCTTCAAACCTTTGATACAGTTCTCCGATGCCGCTTAATTCTATATCGATAACGTTTAGCTGCAGTCGCCCTGTTTGCTTAAAATAGTTTATGTTTGCCGTTACTATAACGCTTTGCCCGTCTTTCACCGTTATTCCTTGCGTCTTTTCTAAAAAATCAAACGTGATACAGTTAATAACGCCGCTTTCATCTTTTAAAGAAAAATAGGCAGTGCCAGTTGCATTTAAAGACAAATTGGCAATCTCGCCCTTAACCTGGATTTTTTTAAGCAGCGGATCAGAATACAGTTTTTTTGAGATATATTCATTTATCTGTGCAACGCTGAATAAAAGTTTAGCCATTAGTTTCTCCCAGTAAAAATAATTGTTGTCTATTGTTTTTCTTTAAAGTATAGCCTTTTTGCCATTAAAGCAAGGCCGGCAGCATTGTCTGCGCTATACTCTTTATTAGCAAATATCGTATTGATATTTGTTTGGTCTAAATCTTTTTTTATTGTATCTTTTATATAATCGCTTGAGCATACTCCGCCAAATAATATAACATCAGCTATGCCTGTTTCAATCGATGCATTTGATATTAGCCTGCAAATAGTTTTCGCGCAACAGTCAAACACCAGCTTTGAAAGTATATCTTTTTTGATCCCTTGCTTAATATAATTAATAACATATGTCTCTGCACCAGACAGATTGGCAGCAACACCATCAACTGTAATGGGCAAAGGCTTTACACTTGCTGGCATATTTCCTTTTGGCAAAAGCTTTTCCATATGGCCGCCGCACGGGAAAGGCAGCTTAAGTAAAACACCTGCCCTATCTATCAACTGGCCGCAGGTTATGTCTTTAGTTCCGCCAATATGCACTATTTCGTTTACTATACCGTTTAAAATGCCGGCTTTAAATACTTCTGTCGTCCCTCCGGAGATATGGCAGCAAAGATATTCGCCGTTTAACACTCCGTTCCCTATCATAGCAGAATAAAGATGACCGTGCTGGTGTGTTGAGGGATAGTACTTTATTCCATTTAAACCGGCTATTACCTTCGCATAGCTTTCAGACACCTTAAAGACAGGCATATAAGAGCCTTCAACTGGCCTTGGAGCCTCACTTGATGAGACGGCATGTAAATCGTTTAGAGCGCCGATACTAAAAAAAACGCCAGGCATATTTTTAATATGCAAAAACACGGCATCAGATTGCCTGATTCCGCGTTCGCCATCTTTAACTGTTAAAATAACTTTAACGTTTTTTAAAACATTTTCATTTTCATCTACAATCGCCGCTGAAGTGGTATAGCAGCTTGTGTCAATTCCCAAGAACTTCATTTTCATCAATCAGTGCCTTCGCACAGCCGCCGAGTACCCCGTTTATAAAGGTATGAGCATTTTCTGAAGAATATTTTTTAGCAAGTAAAACAGCCTCATTTATAGCGACTTTAACAGGTACATTTAAATAAAACATCTCACAGACTGCTAAACGAATAATAGATAGGTCTACCTTTGAAAGCCTGTCTATGCTCCAGTCTATGGTATTGTCACTGATTAGCTTATCTATTTCATCTTTTTTCTCAATAAAAATGCTCATGGCATTTTCTATATAGTCTTTTTGATCTTCATATGAGTTGGATTTTGTTTCGTCTTGTATGATATCTGGTATATCGAATGAAAATTCACCGGTTACTTCGTATACATAGAATACCTTCATTAGTATTTCTCTTGCTGCTTTTCTTCCCAATTTATTACCTCTTATTTGAATGGAAGTATTTTATCAAAAAAGTTTATAATACTGTTTTTAATATTTTCATTCCTGCCTATAACAGCCCCGATAAAAACGCAAATAAACAACAAAAGCGTGCGCCAGAAGTTTATGGTTATAATCAATAACCCAATAAAAAGCCCGATAGCTGCGCCTATAATTAGGCCTTTATTTTTTTTATAAAACTCATCAAAGCCGCTCATGTCTACCTCCGTAATACTACATCTGTGACAAGGGTTCTACAGTAATTACAATCTGCACCTGTGTAACCGAAATACCGGTATACGTTTCTATTTCATTTTTAAGGCCTTCTTCAAGCTGAGACGTTAACTCTGGTATGCTTATATGCGGTTCAACAGTAAGTTTGGCGTTTATAATAACGCCCTCTTCTTTCGATATAATGTGTATTTTAGATGATTTAACACCGTTAACATCGGTCATATACCTTTGGGCCATCTGTTCTATTGCAATAATAGCAACTTCAACTACGCTAGACTCTGTTTTTCTCAAAGTCTTTGTTTTTAAGCGTTTGGATGTAGTGCGTGCAAACATCAGACTAAAACTTAGTATTAATATGAGCATACATATTATGGCAGCAATTATCCTCACTGCCGTATTTTCGTATATAAGTTTGACCCAATACTCCGGATGTATCCTATTAATAAGATTTGTAGCACAAGAAAGCACGATAACAGCTATAAAAATAAATACGAGGATATAGAGTGTTAGTAAAGTTCTAAAAATTATCTTTTGTTTCATGGCATGTCCCTCATTAGTACTAAATTTAAAATCAGCGCTTTTAAAGAAGTGTTTCTAAAAGTGCTGATTTTAATACATCATTTTTCTTCTACATCTTCGGAAGGCTTTTCTATACGTACGCCTTGAACATTTACATTTATTTCAGAGACTTCAAGCCCCGTCATTGTCTCAATAGCTTTTTTCACACTTTTTTGAACAGCTGCACAAACTTTATGTATTTCTACGCCATAATCAACTACAACAAACAAATCAACTTTTACTTTATCCTGAGTGATTTCAACCTTAACCCCTTTAGTCAAGTTCTTTCGGCCGAGCATTTCTGCAATACCGCCGATTATACCGCCGCTCATTGCGGCAATGCCATCTATTTCTGTAGCTGCGAGCCCTGCTATAGTTGCAACAACATCATTTGCGAAAGTGATACTGCCATTCTTTTCCTGTTTTAAATTATAATTATTTTCGGACATAATAATACCTCCAATTTAGTGTAATTATATACTATTCTTGCCGATTTGTAAATTTATTATTTGACCTGAGGTATTATTTTAATGTTTTTTGCCGGCTCATTCGTTTCTGTTTGAACTATATCCAATATCTGGGCAACCTGCTCTTCTGTTATGCTATCTGTCTGGACCACGACATTAACAGATCCGGTCTGCACTGTTACTAAAGTTTCCCCGAAACCCTTGGCGCTTAAAAGCCCTTCTAAAGTTAATTCCTTTTCCATTGAGTTCACTATTTCAAGTTGTTGGGCTTTTGCGTCTGCCAAAATATCTTCATCGCTCTTCTCGTCCGCAATAATTGATTCAAGATAAGAAATTTCCTGTTGTCTTGTAGTCTCGCGGTTTGCTTTATATTTTTCAAAGTAACTTGCTGATACTGAGGTAGCCGTATCTCCGTCAGTGGATGTATCCGACGCAATTTCACTGCTTTCTACGCTTTCCATAGTATCAGTGGCGCTTGTATTATCTAGCCCCAAACGATAGTTTAAGTAACCAGCCCCAAACACAACAGCTACTAACAAAACTACTAAAATGTATTTTTTTGCGTTCTTCATCTTATTCTCCTTTATTTACTCATTTCAAAAATTTCTACCTTTTGTGCCTCAACTCCCATAATAGTTTGAACAGCTCTTTGCAGGTTAAGACGAACTGCTATGTCATTTGCGCCTTCCGCTATAACTATTACGCCTAGAACTTTCGGCAGTTTTTGAGTGATTATCAAAGCTTCTTCATCGCTGCCGTTTTGAATTTTAACAACTTCAGATTCTTCGTTTTCCGTCTGAGAAGTTTTATCAGAACTGTCGCTTGAATCTGACGTATTCGTCGTTTGCTTATCCGTGACAATAGCAGGAACGATTTCTTCGCTCGTTTCATAGGTGATCATAACCGTTACTTCACCCGCGCCGCTTATTTTAGACAGTGTACTTTCAAGGTCCTCTTTTATTTGCTGTTCATAGTCATCGGCTGAAGATTCGCTTGTAACTTCGGCTTCGGCTGTTGATTCCTCGCTGGTTGTTTCTGCCGGCCAAAACGACGAAAAATAAATCACCAGTATAACTGCTATAATAATTATTATTGCAATATAGTACGTCTTTTTTTTGGAGTTTAGTTTCTTGTACTTATCAATAAGCTCCTTGGCTTTACTTACTATTTCCACTTTCTCCTCCGTAACAAGTTTATTTATTAATTTTTATTTTCTTCATCGAGATTATATGACTCATATATATAATCTTTATATTTTGACATATCAATTTCTTCATATTTAATTTCGGGAGAAGATGAAAAATCGATATCTAATCCCTCTCCGTCGCTTTTTATCAGATTTATTATTGGAGATAAAAACATCATGATAACAAGAAGCGAAATTGCATACCGGACGTATTTTTTTATATTGGAAGAAGGCAATATCCCCTCAAGCAGTGCAGACAGCACTGCAAGCACTGCAAAACTCATCAGCCATTCTGAAAAAAAACTGCTCATGATTTACCTCAACATCAAGTTCATATTACCGGCACTCATTACCATTGATATACTTGCAATAAATATGACACCGACCGTTGCTACAACAGCCAGAAGATACATGAATGCTTCAGACATACCGTGCAACAGCTCAGATACACTGTTATCTGAAATGGGTTTTATAACGGCTGCCGCTATTCTAAAGACAAAATACTGTGCCAGCAGGTTTACAGCCGGGATAAACGTGATCCCAAGTATCATGATAATGCCGGCAACTCCAAGTGCATTTTTTATAAGAGCCGAACTAACTACCATCATATCAACAGTGTCAGAGAGCATACCGCCTATTACAGGTACAACCTTATCAATAGTATATTTTGCGGCTTTTATAGATACCCCGTCGAAGGTTCCGCCTATAAGCCCTTGGAGCGATATAAACCCTATAAAAATTATGAATACGATGCCAAGGGACCACTTTATAATACTTTTTGCTACACCTGTAAAGCTGTTTAACTTTACGGTTTTTGAAAAAGTACTTATTATTATCATTACGCACATAATAAGCAACAATGGAAGTATGAATGTTTTTATAAAAGCACTTATGCCACCGGTTATTATCGTCGTTGCCGGTTTTAATAGGTTAGTGGTCGAGATACCACCTATCATGGTAAGCAGCAGATACATAACCGGGAAAAAGTTAGTTGAAAACGAAGAAAGCCCGTCTATTATCGTTATTCCCTGGTTAAACATGCTTATAAATGCGCCTAAACATATCCCGCATATTAAAAGATACTCGGCCCAGTATGCGATACCGGATACCCCTTCTTTGCCAAAGGCTGGGCTAAAACCAGATAAAATAGCAAACAGTATGGATATGATCATTATCTGCACTATTATCGGAAGCGTATTTTTTATCCCTGAAAAAACACTGTCTACTATAAATTCAAAGATGTTGTCATAGTCTACGAACATTTTACCGGAGGCGAAATCGCTTATCAGCGTCTTTAAGTCCTTGTCCTCAGTAAAGATGCCTATATTTCCCTGTTCATTATAAAAATCTTCTATTTCACTTAAATCAAGGGAATCAAGCGAAGAATCTATATTATTATTTAGTTCTTCTTCAAGCTGTTCGTCTATGTCATCTTCATCCGTTTCGCCGCTGGCTTGGCTCATAAAAAGACAAAAAGCCAGAATTGATATCATCAGTATTAATACAATTAAACATCTTTTTCTCATAGTAACCCTGTAACCATTTCTATAAATGCACTTAAGAGCGGAAGAGTCATAGCTATTATCACTACTCTGCCGGACAGCTCGACCAAAGATGCGGTAGACTTCTCCCCTGCATCATTTAGAATCTGTGTTGCAAATTCACATATGTATGAAACGCCTATAATTTTTAAAACGATAGTTATGTTGCTTATCGGTATGTTGAATTCACTTACTATCTCCTTTATATATTCAACACTGCCGGATAAATAATTTACTATGAAAATGAATATTATAAGCCCCGATACTATACTTATCTGAAATGCTATTTCCGGCTGCTTGGATTTTATCGTTAGAATAAAAGCCGCTGCTAAAATACCTATTAAAACTATTTTTATGATATCCATATCAATATAGTTCAAATATTTGCTTTATGCTTGTAAATAGGTCGCTTACCATGTTTACGACCATCAGAAGCACTATGACAAGCCCTGCTATCGTTGCCATAGTAGCCATGTCTTCCCTTCCGGAACGAATCAAAAGCTGGTTTAAAACAGCGATTAATATGCCTATTGCCGCAATTTTAAAAACTATGTCTATATTCATGTTAATAAGCTCCTCCGCTTTTTAAATAATTAAAATCACAAGTAGAAATCCGCCGAATAAACTTAGTGCATTTATCAGTTTCTGCTTTCCGGGTGCAATATCAGAAAGCTTTTTTATCTTTAATTCGTAATCATTGATAATTGCGTTTATGCCTTTTGAAGAGTCTGAGTCAAATACTAGCCGTTTTCCGGTCTGCATTATAAGTTTCATTTCCTCTTTATTTAGAGAAAGTAAAAAATCGCTTTTATCTTTGTAGTTTGAAACAGCCGCCTTCCATATGTCTTCAAACCTTTCATTCGGATTAGTATTTATTTTTTGTGCGCATTCGTTTAAAAACCCGGCCAAATATTTATCAGACATCTCCGCGCGCCTTTTAAGCGCTACGTCAAGCGGATACATCTGCTGCCTTATATCACAATCCATAAGATATATGACTTCTTTAAAGTCGCTTAAGGCTTTTAACCTGTAAGTATATTTCTTAGAGTTTATCTGCCCAATATATCCGCAAAGAGCAATTATACCTATGCACAGCAAAAACTTAAGCATATATTTATCCTCCGTTAAGCGCAATTGCACCGCAGTTTAACTGGTTTAAATCCTCGTCTAGGACCTGTTCCAAAGTAGCACGCCCTAGGCTGTCTCCTAAAAGCGCGTATCTTGAAAAAAACTTTTTTTCTATCATCTTCTTAAAGTTCTGCCTTGAAGTTAGCTGTTTTATAGATGCGGCGTGTGCCGTAGTTACAAAGCTGACACCGCAATTTATACATTCACTTATGGCCGCAGTATCCGCTGCATCGCCCAGTTCGTCTGTAATAACTACGTCTGGGGAAAGCGCGCGTATTGCCATTTGTATGCCCTGCCCTTTGCTTATGCCGTTTATTATGTCGGTATAAAGCCCAACATTATATCCAGGAATTCCTTCGTTTACGGCGGCTATCTCCATCCGCTCGTCGACTATACAAACCTTTTTACAGTACTTGTCTCCGGACAGATTTCTCGCTACGTCTCTTATAAGAGTCGTCTTCCCCATCTGTGGCATAGATATGATTAAAGTATTTAAAACATGTCCCTTATTTAAGATAAAAGGCAATAGTTTATTTGATACTCCGAGAACTTCTCTTGGGATCCTTATATTTATACCGCTGATATCCTTAAAGCCCACTATGCTACTTCCGTGCATTATACCTGTTCCTGATATCCCTATTCTGTATCCCCCTTCTATAGTTAGAAATGCGTTTTTAAGCTGATTTGAAAACACCATTGCTGAATGTTTGGTAAATGAAGAGTAGATATCATATATGTCCTCTGAGAGGCACTTAATTGCCGTTTCAGGCTCATAGACCAGCTTGCCATGTTTAGTTAAAAAAACCCGTCGATCGTTCGTATAGATAACAAGCGGCGCGTTTATTCTAAACCTTATTTCTTCCGCACTGTTTATTAAAACGTCATCGATTAAGGTGAATGCTTTTTTTATTTCTGGCGGAAAATATTTATAAAGTTCCTCTTTTATATTTTTTTCGTACATACGTATATCTCTTCTTTCATATTTTAATGTATACGTTAACCCTGAAAAAAATATAACAAAAAAGAGGCTTTTTAAAGCCTCTTTAAAATTTAATTAAATTTTACTATACGCGTTCCATGTATTCGCCTGTACGTGTATCTATCCTTATTACATCTCCTGTGCTTACAAACAACGGGACCATTATTTTAGCACCGGTTTCAACGATGGCAGGTTTGTTCCCGGATGTTGCCGTATCACCTTTAAAACCGGGCTCTGTTTCTACTATCTCCAGTTCTACGAAGTTAGGAGGTTCAACAGAAAATGCATCGCCTTTAAAGAACTTTATATCTACACTCATATTTTCTTTCATGTAGGGCAAAGCCTCTGCTACTTTTTCACGGTTAAGCGGAAGCTGCTCGTATGTTTCGTTATCCATGAAATAATATAATTCGCCATCATTGTAAAGATACTGCATTTCTTTTTTCTCTACATGGGCTTTAGGGAATTTTTCAGTTGGGTTAAACGTCTTTTCAAGAACATTGCCTGACATAATATTTTTAATCTTTGTGCGGACAAATGCCGCGCCTTTACCTGGTTTTACATGCTGAAAGTCAACAATTGTCCAAACCTGGCCGTCAATTTCAATTGTAACGCCTTTTCTAAAATCGCCGGCTGAAATCATAAGTATTTACCTCCAAGTTTACTGGTATTTATTATACTATAATAAGTTGTCTGTTAGCAATACTCAAACTTACCAGTTTTTCATTTTTAATGGCGCAGATATCTTCAATCCTAACGCCAAATTTACCCTCGATATAAATTCCCGGTTCTATAGTAAAGACCATACCCTCGGTTAAAACCATATCTGAAAGAGAGCTTATTCTCGGAAGCTCATGAATGTCCAGGCCAACTCCATGGCCTAAACTATGCCCGAATTGCTTTTCATATCCTGCTTCTTTGATATAGTTTCTGGCAATATCATCTAATTTACTTGCCTTCATGCCTAATCTAAATGAATCAAATGCAAGCTTATTAGCTTCCCTTACTACTTCATAGACCCTTTTCTGTTGGTCTGATATACTGCCGACGGCAACAGTCCTTGTAAAATCAGAACAATATCCGTCTTTTTTGCAGCCAAAATCAAATGTAATGAAATCACCGGTTTGTATTTTCCTGCCAGAACACTGCGCATGAGGCAGAGATGAGTTTTCTCCTGATGCTATTATTGCATTAAAAGCTATATCAAGCCCATCTTTGTGCATCATATAATAAAGCTCGGCTTTTAAATCGTTTTCTGAAACGCCAGGCTTTATGAAATTTAAAATCTTTTCAAAGAACTCGTCATTTTTCCTAGCTGCTTTGCTGATTATTGAGATTTCGTTTTCGTCTTTAATAGATCTTATCTTATTTATTTCATCTTCACATGGAAAAATTTCTATATCTGATAAACTATCTTTTAAAAGCAGGTATTCTCCGGCTGTAATTTTATTTTCGTCTATGGCTAATTTTTCAGCTTTTATATAAAGTATTATTTCTATTGCCGTCTTTATTGCGGATTTACCCTGTGTCATAACTATATCAAACCCTAAAACCTGTTTTTTAGCTTGTTCGATATACCTGAAATCAGTTATGAAAAACCTTTTATCACCATAAATTACTATTACGCTTTCTTCTCCCGTGTATCCGGAAAAATACCGTACGTTATTAGGGCCGCAAAGTAAAAACGCCGCTTGACTATCATAAATTTCAGAAAGATTTTTTATCCTTAAATTGGTCATATAAGCTTTTTGTACTCCTCATAGGCCTTCTTCATAGCTAAGGCGTCTTTTGCCATAGTCCCCTTTGATTCGCATATGACGACCGGCGACATGTCGCGCAGGGCAAATTGCTTCATAAGTGGCTTGAAATCCGGCCCGAACTCTTTGCTTTCAAATGTCAGATGCTTTTTTTCGCCGCTTTGAGTAAATTCTATTTTACTGAAGTGGCAATGTATGATAGATGCCCTTTTACTGCCAAGTTCTTTTTCTATAAAGTCTAAAATCGCTATATAATCTTCTTCGCCTTGTATGCCGCCAAGAGTCCTTGCATAAAGGTGGCCAAAATCAATTGTCGGTATTATACGCATGTCTATTTGGCAAAGCTTGACTACTTCTTCAAGTGTGCCTACTTGATTTATTTTGCCCATTGTTTCAGGGCATAATAGTATATCTTCAAATCCCTCGCCATCCAGTATCTTTATTATTTCCCTAAATTTACTGTGTATAGTCGTAAATGCTACTTCCCTGTCTATCCCGGCGCTTGTCCCAGGATGGATTATAACTCGGTTGCCACCCATCATCTTGACTGCAGAAGCAGATGATAGAATGTATCCTATATTATTTTTCGCCTTAGTTTCGTCTGTTGTCGCTAGATTTATATAGTACGGGGCATGTGCGCTTATGGCAATACCATACTTTTTAACTTCATCTTTTATCTTTGCTGCGGTTTCGCTATTTATCCTTACACCCCTGCCAAATGAATATTCGTAAGCATTTAAACCCTTATCGTATATCCATTTCATGGCCTCATACGTATGATTATATCCGTCGGCATAAAACTCTTCTGAATTCCCTGAAGGCCCAAATCTTATCATGTGGTTACCCCGTCTTTCTTTTATGGGTTTTTATTTATTTTACTACAACATCTATCTTTAAACAAACTTTTGTTTACCTATACGTAAAGATTTTTATTAAAAACAAACAAGGGTAGTTTAATCCCACCCTTGTTTGTTATCTTTAAACTCAAATGCCAGCTTTTTAAGTGCCCTGCTTTCTATCCTGGATACATAGGAGCGCGAAATACCCAGTTTTTGAGCTATCTCTCTTTGCGTATAACCCTTTTTGTAGTGTATGCCATATCTAAGCTCTATAACGGTTCTTTCCCTGCTTGTAAGCGTTTTGTTTATAAGCGCATACAGCTTTTCTATTTCCAGCTTTAAGTTTACTTCGTCTATTACATTTTCATCTTTAGTGGATATGATATCTATAAGTGCTATTTCAACGCCTTCTTTATCAACGCCTATTTGATCGTTTAAGGATATTTCGCTGTTTTTTCTCTTTAGTGCCCTAACTGACATCAGTATTTCGTTTTCAATACACCGTGAAGCGTAGCTTACTAAGCGTATTTTTTTATTAGGATCAAAGGTGTTGACCGCTTTTATAAGCCCTATAGTACCTATGGAAATCAAATCGTCGTTGTCTATATTGAGATTGTCGTATTTTTTTGCAATATGCGCAACTAAACGAAGATTATGTTCTATTAATATATTTCTCGCATCCTCATCGCCACGGCACATAAGGCACAGATACTTTTTTTCATCTTCCAGAGAAAGCGGCATCGGAAATGACTTTCCCTCTGAAAAATATCCGGCTAGAAAAGTTAACCCTTTTAAAAATGAAAAGATCTCTAAAATCATAGTCGCCTCCGTAAAATTGAGTACGATAATACCTATGCTTTTAAAGACCATTAGTTGTCTGTCCGTATTTTATATTAAATTTTTGACTGATTAAGCCACCTTTTTTCTCTTCTTGAAAAAGTCTTTTAGTGAAGTAAGCAGGTAAGTAAAACATTCGAATTTAAATATTTTAGCCAGCCCTACGTATATAGTTACACCTAGCACTATTTGAATTATTAAAATTAACATTGGTTCAAGTTCTAGGAAATTTATTCTATATACTGCTATTCCCATTATTAGTGATATAAACAAAGAAGGAAAAATATCTTTTGCCTGCTCGGCATAGCTATAATTAAGCAGCTTTTTATTTGGGTATATATTGACAAAGGCCGAGATTATTCCGCTTATAAGTATACCAATCGCCATAGCATAAATACCTATAAACATAGTAATGATTAATATTACAAAACTTATAGATCTCTTGATTATTTCTAATTTTAAAAAGATATCACTTCTCCCCAAGGCATTTATAGCCTGTAAATTTGCGGTATGTATGGGAGTAATAGCATAACTTATGCAGAATATTTGCATAAATGGAACTGACGGTAACCATTTATCTGTCAGTAATATCCTTACAAAAGGCTCGGAAATAGCAGCAAGCCCTATCATGGCCGGGAAAATAATAAAAGAACTCGTGACTATAGTGCGCCTGACTATTTCTTTAACCCTTTTTTTGTCATCCTGTTCATTTGCCAGAACAGGGAACAATACCGGTTGTATCGAAGAATCCATATTAGTGGCAATAAGTTCTGGGACCTGTATCCCACGGTTAAAATATCCAAGCATGCTTGCGTTATACATTTTACCTATAACAAGGCTGCGCAAATCCCAATCTAATCTGTTGATTATAGAAGAAACTAATATTTTCCAGCCATAGGAGAATAGACCCTTAACTTTTTTTAAGGAGAATAAAAGCTTTGGCCTCCATTTTACGGTAAACCAAAGGATAATTGTTATGCTGATTTGGCTGGCTATTTGCTGATATACTAGTGCCCATACGCCAAAGCCGCTGTAAGCTAAATAAATACCTATAGAACCAGATATTATTATGGAACCTAAACTACTGAAAAATAACATTTTAAACAACATTTTTTTTGCTATATAGGCATTCTGAATTGAAGTGAAAGGAGATAAAAACAGCGACAAAGCCAACACTCTTAATACTTGAATCAAAATTGGCTTATCGTAAAAACTTGCTATCAAAGGAGCTGAAAAGAAAATTATTAAATATAATAATATAGTAAAAATAAAGCTCAAATAAAATACAGATGAAAAATCTACCTCATCCGCATCTTTTTTTTGAATTAGTGCATTGTTAAAGCTAGATTGAACAAAAATATTAGCGATAACTATAAATACTGTTATCAAAGCAATTATTCCGTAATCTTCAGGTGAAAGAAGCCTTGCCAATACTATTGATATTATCAGCTGTATTCCTTGTGTCCCACCGCGCTCCAGTAACTTCCATACAAGAGAAGACAGGACTTTATTTTTCACTTCACTCAAATTTTATCTCCCGTCAATAAGTAAAATTATTAAAAAAGCGTATTCATTATATACAAATAACTAACACTTTACAACTATATAAGTTTTTTGAAGACGTAAAATTACTGCTATACGCTTTTCTTCAATAAGTCTCCATCATTTAATTTAAACGGGCAATTTATATATAGTATCTGCTTTGGATGCGGTGCCGCATCTAGAAAAATACCATCTTCAGTCTTAATAGTCTCAACTATAAATTTACCTGTAATATTCGGTGATATAACTGCCAGAGTATCGCCGACTAAAAACTTATTTCTTTGTTCTATCTTAACTAGACCATTTTCAGAATCATATTCCAAAACTTTTGCCGCAAATAATTGGTTAGGTATTGCAATATCCCGCTCAGTTTGCTGCCCTTTTAAATAAGGATTGCCAAAATAAAATCCGGTTGTAAAATCGCGTGTTCCAGAGTCGTATAAATTTTCAAGGAGAGACTTGTCAAATTCTTTGCCATTCAACATGTCGTCGATGGCCCTCCTGTATGCACCGACAGTGCAGGCAACATAATAGGCGGATTTCATCCTGCCCTCTATTTTAAAAGATGAAACGCCTGCATTAAGTAATTTGCCTAAATGCTCGATCATCATCAAGTCTTTTGAATTTAATATGTAAGTCCCACGTTCGTCTTCGGATATGGGAAAATATTGGCCAGGATAACCTTTTTCATATAGGTAATATTCCCATCTGCATGGCTGCGCACATTCGCCTAAATTTCCGCTCCTGCCGGTTAAAACGCTGCTTAAAAGGCACCGCCCGGAATAGGATATACACATGGCACCATGTACGAAGGCCTCCAAATCAAGAGTTTCAGGCGTGTTTTCTCTTAGGCGCTTTATTTGTTCGATAGACATTTCACGTGCAAGTACTATACGCTTAACACCGTTTTTATGCCAGAAAGAAGCTGATTTAGAATTGGTCGTATTCGCCTGCGTGCTTAAATGTATTTGAATATCAGGGGCAATGTCTTTAATAAATGAAATTGCTCCGGGATCGGATACGATAAGCGCATCTACACCAATTGCCTCAACTTCTTTTACGTAACTCTCGAACTTTTTAAAATCCTCATCATAAAACGCCGCATTTGCTGTTAAATAAATTTTTTTGTTTTGAGAATGCACTAAGGATACGGCATCATTTAGCTGTTGAATGTCAAAATTTTGGGCAAAAGCCCTCAGCCCAAAGTTGGTCCCGCCTAAATAGACGGCATCGGCCCCAAATTTAAGCGCCGACCTAAGACTTTCATCTGAGCCGGCGGGTGCTAGAAGTTCAATTTTTAAATTAGGATCATTCTTCGTTGCTGTTATCATATTCAATCCATAAATCTTTGTATTTAGCAGTATTCTCCTGGTGTTCTTTTAAGGTCTTTGCAAACACAAGCTCACCGGTAGACGGGTCTGCCGTGCAGAAATACAGGTACTTTTCTTTAAGATACGTTTCATCCGGATAAAGCGCCGCTTCAATAGCACTTTTACCTGGGTTGCATATTGCACCAACAGGCAGGCCGGCATACTTGTAAGTATTATAAGGCGAATCTATTGATATATCTGCGTCAGACAAATATAGTTTTCTAGTACCTAAAATGTATTGTACCGTAGCACAAGACTCAAGTGACATGCCTTTTTCAAGCCGATTATGGAATACAGCGGATATCTTTTTGAAATCTTTTGTCTTTCCTTCGCGCTCTATAATAGAAGCAAGTATAACTACGTCATTTATAGACATATTAAGCTCTTCTGCCCTTGCCAGATATACGTCATTAAATATCTGCGGGAAACGGTTCAACATCTTTTTTATTATGGTATCGGCACTAGAATCTGTATATATCTCATAAGTATCCGGGAATAAATAGCCTTCAAGTGCATATTTTGCGCTACCGTTTGAATACTGAATTTCAGATGAAGCAGCAGAGTCGTCTGAACCATCTTCCGGTTCTGTTCCTGTGTCGCTTAAATCCGCTATAAAACTATAATCAGAATAACTTTCGCCTGATTTTGCGAGTTCTAAAAATTCATCGCTTGAAGTCAGGATACCCTCGTCGAGCAAGATATTCGCTATATCTTCCACGGTAGAGCCCTCTGTTACTGTAAATGTAGTAACCAGCCCTTCATCGCTGCCCTGGCTTAACAGGAACATTATATCTTTCATCGTCATGTTTTTTGAGAGGAAATACGTGCCGGCCCTGAGTTTAGAAGCAGCGTCTGAAAAGTCTACATAAAATTTAAATACTGTTCCATTCCTAATTAACCCTTTTTCTTCCAATATAGATGCTATTTTGGATACCGAGGAGCCTTTTGGTATCTCAACTTGAACAGCAGTATCGTTAAATAAATCTACAGGCAAATATATCATGTTTCTTATCATCAAGAATCCAAGTACAAATATAACGATTGCAATAGCAAAAGAGATGCCTAACATTGCATACGGCGGCAGCTTTTTTTTAGGCGTTTTTTCTTTTTGCCCGATTTTTTCACCAACTTTAAAATCATCGTTTTTTACATTGTCATCTTTATCTTTATTTAGTTTAAGGGAAATGGTCTCATCTTTCAGATGATATATTTTTGCCATTTAAATCGCCTCTTTAATCCATAAAATCCAGGCTTACGTCGCATGCATCACCCAAAATTTTATAAATATCTCCAATTAAAGTATTAAGTTTATACTCTGCGGCAAAATACTCGGAAACATCATTATTAAACTGAAGCACTTCGCCAACCTTTTTTAGTTTTTCAATAAGTTCATTTTCAGGCTGTTTGCCAGTCATATAGCTCGCCTGTGCTTCAAATTGAAGCTTTTTATACTCTTTTACAAGAGACTTGGTAGTTTCATCTTCGTATATTTTGTCCTTAAGCTGCTTATATTTAGTAAATTCATCACTTTCTTTAATAAGTGAAGCCAATTCATTTGCTTTATCATAGATATACATTATTAAAAACCTCCTTAAATTTCAATGATTATCGGTAATAACATTGGAGTCCTTTTAGTTTTATCGTATAAAATGTCTCTCAATTCTCTTTTCAGTTTTCCCTTTACAGCCGTTCTTTCTGTTATCATTTTTCTAGAACAATCGTCTAATACTTTTACAACCACAGCTTTTGCCTGGTCCATCAAGTCTTCAGACTCACGTATATACGAATCCGCGGGATATTATTTCCGGCGATGAAACCAGCTGGCCAGTTTCCTTTGAAACCGTAGCTATGACTATAAGCAACCCGTCCTGAGAAAGAACACGCCTGTCCCGTAATACGGCGTTGCCAACGTCGCCGATACCAAGGCCGTCTATCAATACTCCGCCAGACGGCACCGATGCGCCTAAAGTTGCAAATTTTCTGTTTATTTCAATAACCTTTCCAATTTCAGGTATAAATATATTTTTTTCCGGTATGCCAAGTTTTTTTGCAATAGCGGCATGGCTGAAAAGATGCCTGTATTCGCCATGAACTGGTATAAAAAACTTTGGCTTAGTAAGCGCGATTATTAGCTTTAGCTCTTCCTGGCAGGCATGCCCTGAAACATGGACGTCTGCACGGCTTTCATTTAATACAAGCGCGCCTTTTCTATATAACATATTTATGACGTCTGATACATACCGTTCGTTTCCGGGAATCGGTGTTGAGGATATTATTACCATATCCCCTTTTTTTATCATGATTTTCGGGTGTTCGCCTGCTGCCATCCTGACAAGGCCGGACATAGTCTCGCCTTGGCTTCCTGTCGTTAAGATGAGCAGTTGTTTATCCGGTATTTTATGTATATCGTCTACGCTTACGAATAAATCGTCATCGATGTCTAAATATCCAAGATTCTGTGCGATATTGGCTATTTTAAGCATACTTCTGCCAACAAGGCATACTTTTCTGTTATACGTCTTTGCAGCATCTGCAACTTGCTGCAGCCTATATACATTTGAGGCAAAAGTCGCAACTATTATCCTGCCTGTAGCCAGTTTAAAAAAGCTGTCAAAAGTCTCTCCTACTATTTTTTCAGAACAAGTAAACCCGGGGTTCTCTGCATTGGTACTGTCTGATAACAGAGCTAAAACACCTTTGTTGCCAAGTTCACCAAGCCTGTTTAAATCCATTATTTTACCATCTATAGGAGTGTAATCTATCTTGAAATCTCCGGTGTGAACGATAAGGCCAACCGGCGTAGTTATCGCAAACCCCAAAGCACCATCGATACTGTGGCTTACTTTTATAGCCTCCACTCCAAAACAACCGAATTTTATTTTGGATCCGGCTTCTATGTTATTAAGTTCGCATCTTACGTTATATTCTTCAAGTTTTGCTTCTATAAGTGCCAATGTCAGCTTTGTTCCATATATCGGGACGTTTAATTTATCTATTATATAAGGTATAGCGCCTATGTGGTCTTCATGGCCATGTGTAATTATTAGCGCCCTTACCTTATCCTTGTTTTTTTCAAGGTACGTAGTGTCTGGTATTACATAGTCGACTCCTAGCATATCTTCTCTTGGGAACAGCAGGCCGCTGTCTATGACTATAATGTCATTTTCATATTCTATAACAGTCATATTCTTGCCGACTTCGCCTATACCGCCGAGCGGTATTATCTTTAATGATGATCTTTGTTTTTTCAATCCTGTTTTCCTCTTAACTTTATTTAATTTTAAAAATACAGATATATTATAAAATAAATTTTTGCAAATCGGTATCTTTAATTTCGTTCTTTAGATGTTCTTTGACATAATTTTCGTCTACAACTATCTCAATTTGCGTATCCATATTGCAGGCATTGTAAGAAATATCCTCCAATAAGTTTTCAAGCATTGTATGAAGCCGCCGCGCCCCTATATTTTCAGTGCTTTCATTAACTATCTCGGCGTACGTAGCAATTGCTTCCAATGAATCGTCGGTAAAAGACAAGTCTACTCCCTCTGTTTTTAAAAGCGCCTGGTACTGCTTGATTATGGCATTATCCGGCTGTACTAAAATTTTCTTAAAATCCTCTCTCGTAAGGTTTTTAAGCTCTACTTTTATAGGAAAACGCCCTTGCAGCTCCGGAATCAAGTCACTTACTTTGGAGATATGGAACGCTCCTGCCGCTATAAACAGCATATAATCCGTTTTTACCGGCCCGTACTTTGTAACAACAGTGGACCCTTCAACTATCGGCAAAATGTCTCTTTGAACGCCTTCGCGCGAAACGTCTGGCCCTTGCCCCATAGTTTTTCCGGCTATTTTATCTATTTCGTCTATAAATATGATGCCGTGCTGTTCCGCCCTGTCTATTGCCGTTTGGATTACCTCATCCATATCTATCAATTTATCAGCTTCCTGCTGTATTAAAATTTTTCTCGCATCTGAAATTGAAACTTTTCTTTTTTTAGTTTTTTTAGGAAGGATACCTCCTAACATCTCGCCGATGTTCATGTCTGCGCCGATACCTGCTATTTCAAAGCCGAGCTGTGCACTGTCTTCAACTTCGATTTCGATTATAGTATCTTCCAGCTTGCCTTGCTCCAAATCTTTTCTTACCTGCTGGCGGCGTGTAAGCGTTTTGGCTTTTTCTTCTTCAGTTTCAGTAGACGGCGCAATCTGCGGCTGGTTAAACAGCATATTGAATGCGTTTTGCGGGGTAGGCTCGTTCCTTTTGGATGGGACCAAGATGCTTAACAGCCGCTCGTTTGCCATCCTCTCCGCCTTTTCCTTAACGGATTCCATCCTATTCATCTTTACCATGCGGATAGAGGCCTCGACTAAATCACGTACCATAGATTCTACGTCTCTGCCAACATATCCAACTTCTGTAAATTTCGTAGCTTCAACTTTTATAAAAGGAGCTTTCATAAGTTTGGACAAGCGCCTTGCTATTTCGGTTTTGCCGACGCCTGTAGGCCCCACCATTATTATATTTTTAGGAGTTATTTCATCCTGTATATCTTTATTTAATAAACTCCTTCTATATCTATTTCTAAGGGCAATGGCAACTGCTTTTTTAGCTTTGTCTTGACCTATTATATACCTGTCAAGTTCTGTCACAATCTCCTTAGGTGTTAAATTAGACATTTTATCCCTCCTATATAACTTCAACAGTTACGTTTTTATTAGTATAAATACAGATATCAGATGCTATATCCAGCGCTTTTTTTGCTATATCTTCGGCAGATAAATCTGTATTCTTCTTTAATGCTTTTGCAGCAGCCAAAGCATAGGATCCGCCGGAACCTATTGCCGCTATACCGTCGTCCGGGTCTATGACTTCACCGGTACCTGAAACTACAAGCAGATCTGTTTTATCTGCGGCTATAAGCATTGCTTCTAATTTACGGAGCATCTTGTCATTGCGCCATTCCTGTGCCAGTTCTACAGCCGCACGCTGCAAGCTGCCGCCGTATTGCTCGAGTTTTGCCTCGAATCTTTCAGAAAGTGTAAACGCATCTGCAACAGAGCCGGCAAAACCAATGACGACTTTGCCGTCGTAAAGCCTTCTTACCTTTTTTGCGGTGTGTTTCATTATTGTATTTTGGCCAAATGTAACTTGACCGTCTCCGGCTATTGCACATTTTCCATCTTTTTTTACTGCTATAATAGTTGTTGCCTCAAACATAAAATCCCTCCAAAACATGTTCGTTAATATGTAAACTCTTTAAATACTCAATAGATCTATTAGCAATTATGGTGTTTTTTTCCATCTTATTCCTTATTCTTTGCTCAAGCGGCTTAATAATGCCAAAGTTTATATTCATCGGCTGAAACAAATCCGGGTTTGCATTAGATACGTATTCAGGCAGTGCTCCGATCGCCGTTATATCAGTTAACTCCGGCATCTTAGCGCCTTTTATATCATATGCTGCGGCTATACCGGTTAATAGCCCACTTGATGCAGATTCCACGTACCCTTCCACTCCGCTTATCTGCCCTGCAAAGAAAATATTGCCGTTGCTTTTAAGACGGTAATTTTCCCCTAAAAGTTTGGGAGAATTAATGAATGTATTTTTATGCATAACGCCGTAGCGCACAAATTCCGCATTCTCAAGGCCTGGTATCAAAGAAAAAACCCTTTTTTGTTCGCCAAACTTAAGATGCGTCTGAAATCCAACTATATTATAAAGCGTACCTGCTTCATTTTCACGCCTTAACTGTACAACGGCGTAAGGCTTAAAATCACTTCTCGGGTTTTTTATCCCAACAGGTTTTAGCGGGCCAAAGGCAAGGGTGTCCCTTCCCCTTTTTGCCATCACTTCAACGGGCATGCATCCTTCGAATACATTTTTATTTTCGAAATCCTTTAATTCAACGCATTCAGCGTTTATAAGTGCATCTACAAAAGAGTAATACGCCTCTTTATCCATAGCGCAATTCAAATAATCGCTGCCTTTGTCATATCTGGATGCGAAAAAAGCTTTATCCATATCTATTGATTCTGCCGTTACTATAGGTGCTGCGGCATCGAAAAAAAAGCAGTATTCTTCGCCTACTATCCGCCCTATTTCGCCGAGCAGATTTTCAGAAGTCAAGGGCCCTGTGGCGATTATAACCGGCCCTTTAGGTATTTTAGTTACTTCTTCGTTTATTATTTCTATACCGTCAATGCCTTTTAAAGTGATTGATATGAAGTCTGAAAACTTATATCTGTCAACCGCAAGCGCACTGCCAGCAGGAACCTTAAATTTATCTGCTGCTTTCATTATAAGCGAATTTAACACTCGCATTTCTTCTTTTAAAAGGCCGCAGGCATTTGATAATTGGTTTGACCTTAAAGAATTACTGCACACCAATTCCGAAAAACCTGTATATTTATGCGCGGGAGACATCTTTTTTGGTTTCATGTCAAAAAGCCTTACTTTGATGCCTCTGGATGCCAGCTGCCATGCCGCCTCGCTTCCGGCCAAGCCTGCACCTATAACGTTTACAATCTTATTTTCCATTTCTTGTTATGCTGTCTTATCGTCCTTCTTTTTCTTCTTTAAATTTTTTACACAGTTCTCATTAGAACATTTTTTATATCCTTTGCCATTTGGCAGACGGCTCAGTACCATTAAAGAACCGCATTCTTCACATTTTTCGTTTATCGGCATATCCCAGGAAACAAAATCGCACTCGGGGTATTTTTCACAGCCGTAAAACGTCTTTTTATTCTTTGTCTTTTTAACTATAATCCTGTTCCCGCATTTAGGGCACGGAACGTCTAGAGTTTTTATTATAGCCTTTGTGTTTTTGCATGCAGGATAATTAGGGCAAGCTAAGAATCTGCCGAACCTACCTTCTTTGTAGACCATTTTTGCCCCGCATTTTTCACATATTTCCTCGGATTCTTCTACAGGCAGTTCCACTTTTGAAACATTGGTTTCTGCGTTTTGAAGAATCTCTTCAAATGGCTTATAGTATTCGTCTAAAAGCCTTTTCCAGTCTTTAGCTCCGCTTTCTATCTCATCTAACTGGTTTTCTAAATTTGCAGTAAATTCTATGTCTACTATATCTTTAAAATTATTTTTTACTATATCGTTGACTATCATGCCAAGGTCAGTAGGATATAAAGTCCTTGCTTTTTTAACGACATAACCGCGCTCTTGAATCGTACTTATTATAGGCGAATATGTACTTGGGCGCCCGATCCCCTTTTCTTCGAGCATTCTTACGAGCGTTGCCTCTGTATACCTGTTCGGCGGCTGAGTGAAGTTCTGCTTAGGGGTTATCTCTTTAGCATCTAAAAGCTGACCTTGAGATAATTCAGGTATTGCATTTTTGCCTTCGCCGTCCTCTAAATTATTGTCGTATGCGGCTAAATAGCCCTTAAACTTAAGTATAGCTCCTGAGGTTCTAAATTCGTATCCGCCAGATGACAGTTCCAGCGAAACGGTAGAATATCTTGCGTCTGCCATTTGAGAGGCAAAAAACCTGTCGTAAATGAGCTTATAGAGTTTAAATTGCTCCAAAGTTAAAAACTGTTTGATTTTTTCCGGCTTTATATGCATATATGTAGGCCGGATAGCTTCGTGCGCATCCTGGATATTTTTTTTCCCTTTATATATCCTAGGTTCTGGATATAGATATTTTTCTCCGTATTGAACCTTTATCTGATCGCGTACTGCGGCCAAGGCTTCTGTCGATACGCGCACTGAATCCGTTCTAATATAAGATATAAGGCCGACTGAACCTTCTTTCCCAAGTTCTACGCCTTCGTATAGCTGCTGCGCAATAAGCATTGTCCTCTTTGTCGTAAACCCTAATCTAGATGAAGCTTCCTGCTGAAGCGAACTGGTTGTAAAAGGCGGAGATGGATGATTGAACTTTTCACCTTTTTTTATCTTATCTACTGAAAACTTTTCTTTATCTATACCGCTTAAAACTTTTTTAACTTCGCCTTCGTTTAAAAGCTCAACTTTCTTGCCGTTTTTCCCAAAGAACTTAACTTCGACCGTATCCTTTTTATCTTCGGATATAAGAAGTACAGTTATTGTCCAAAACTCTTTAGCAACGAACTCGGTTATTTCCTTTTCCCTGTCGCAGATTATTTTAACAGCAACGGACTGAACCCTTCCGGCACTTAAGCCTTTTTTGACTTTATGCCATAAAAAAGGGCTTAATTTGTATCCGACAAGCCTATCTAGAACCCTTCTTGCCTGCTGAGCATTAATCAGGCCGGTCTTAAGCGGCCTTGGTGCTTTTATTGCGTTTGTAACCGCAGTCTTAGTTATTTCGTTAAACTCTATACGGTTTATCTTGTCATTTCCTAAATTAAGCATGTCTGCTATATGCCATGAAATAGCTTCGCCTTCCCTGTCTGGGTCGGTTGCCAAATAGATTTTATTGGCGTTAGCCGCTTGCGTTTTCAATTGCTTAATTATATCGCCTTTTCCGCGGATTTGAATATACTGCGGCTGATAATCGTTTTCTATGTCTACTCCAATTTTGCTTTTCGGTAAATCACGGACGTGGCCATTAGATGCCTTAATCACGTATTTATCACCTAAAAACTTATTTATTGTCTTTGCCTTTGCAGAAGACTCGACAATCACCAAATCGTATTTTTTGTTCTCGTGCTGTTTCTTTGATCTCGGCACTGTAGTTCCCTCCATGTAAAACCTTGTTTATACTATAGTATAACTTAACCCCGGCAAGCGTTTGATTAATCCTAAAAGTTCCATAATAGTAAGCGTTGTATTGAGCTCATCGATCTCTACGCTTAGCTTTTGGGATAATTCTTCTATATTTGCATCGCCTATTAAAAGCAAATTATATATTTGCTGCTGTAAAAAATCAAGCCCTTCGATATTTTTGTTTTCAGATTGTTCATTTATATAGCCCCAGGAATATTCCTCTAAAATTTGTTTTGCGCTGGTTATTGTCCTGCATCCGCTTTCAGAAAGTATATTTGCAAGCTCTGCATTTTTAAGGAAAGCTCCGCCCTGCCCAACGAATACGTCCCTCCCCTGAAGCAGCGCATGTTTTGCAGTAATCGAGGAGCCACCTTTTTCAGATGATTCTATAACCAAAACGCCGACAGACATGCCGCTTATTATCCTGTTCCTCTTTGGGAAATTAGAAGGAAGTGGGCGCGTACCCGGGACATATTCGGATATAATAGCCCCGTTTTCAAGTATGGCATCGTATAATTTCGCATTTTCTTTAGGATATACGATGTCTACCCCACATCCTAATACCGCAACGGTAACCCCGCCGGCATTGATAGCTCCAGTGTTTGCCGCGCTGTCTATTCCGCGAGCCATACCGGATACAACTGTCACTCCGGCTGAAGCTAAATCGCAGGCTATTTCCTCCGCGAGTTTATATCCCCTTCTCGTGCATTTCCTGGTGCCAACTATTGAAAATATTTTGTCTGATATATTCCCGATATTGCCTTTTACAAACAAGACGTTTGGCGCATCATATATTTCCCGCAGATACATTGGATATTCAGGGTTTAGCCTTGTTACTAAATTAATACCCATTTTATCCATTTTTAAAATAAATTTATCAATGCCTACTTCTTCGTTGCTCTTATAAAATCTGCTTTCCACTTCCATCGGTAATGTAATCTTTAGGTGCTTTTTCCTTGCATCTGCAAAAAGTTCTTTTAAATCTACGTATTGTTCTATTATGTTATTGAATAATTTAAGAGTCATCCCCTTTGTCAGTGCAACACGGATAAACATCTTCTCATATTCGGAATAATTATAACTCATAATAGTTACCCCAATACTTTCTATCCAACGTCCTAAACTGGATAGCTTCCGCTATGTGCTTAGCGGTTATATTTTTTTCGCCGTTTAAATCGGCTATTGTTCTTGATACCTTTATTAAACGTGTCATCGTTCTTGCGGAAAAATTAAATGTATTGCTTGCTTTTTCAAGTATCATGTCCGCACCAGAGTCTAAAACGCAGTACTTTTTGAGCAGTTCACTATTTAATTGCGAGTTGCAATATATGCCGTCTTTAATATACCTTTCGTTTTGCACCTTTCTTGCCGTATCAACCCTCTTTTTAACCTCGACAGAACTTTCTTCATTACCGTCTTTTTTAAATTCTTTGTATGTTATCGGCCCCATTTCCATTTGGATGTCAATCCTGTCTAAAAACGGGCCGGACAGACGGTTTAGATAGTTCTTTATCTGAACAGGCGTGCATCTGCATTCATTTGTTGGAGAGCCGAAATTACCGCAAGGGCATGGATTCATTGCCGCTATCAGCATAAAGTTTGCCGGATAAGATACTTTTGCATTTGCCCTGGATATAGTTATCATGCCATCTTCAAGAGGCTGCCTTAATGCTTCGAGGGCAGACTTTGAAAATTCAGGAAGCTCGTCTAAAAAGAGCACACCGTTATTAGCAAGGCTGATTTCCCCGGGAAGCGCCCTCGTCCCTCCGCCTGTCAGCGCTACTGTAGATATAGTATGGTGCGGGCTTCTAAACGGCCTTTTAACGACTATGCCGTTGTTTTCATTTAACCCGCCAACTATCGAGTGCACCTTTGTCACTTCAAGGGCTTCTTCAAAGGACATATCAGGCAATATTCCTGCCGCAGCTCTTGCAAGCATTGTCTTTCCTGATCCAGGTGTTCCTATAAACAAGATGTTATGCCCTCCTGCAGCTGCGATCTCAAGCGCCCTTTTTGAAAACTTCTGGCCTTTTATATGTGAAAAATCGATTGTATCCCTGCTCTTAGCGTTTATATCCCATTTAGAATGCGGATAAAATGAGATCTTTTCCTTCCCAGATAAATGATTAACCAACTGGGACAAGTCTTTTACTGGCAATATATCAATCCCTTGAACATAGCTTGCCTCATGTGCATCTTTTTCCGGAAGCACTACAGTTTTAAACCCTTTATTTCTGGCTTCTATAACCATTGGAAGAATACCGTTTATATGGGAAAGTTTTCCGTCTAAGGACATTTCCCCCAAAAATGCAGTATCCTTAATATCTCCCGTTAACTGCTCGCTGGCCATCAATAGCCCTACTGCTATAGCCAAATCGTATACAGGGCCTTCCTTTTTTATATATGCGGGAGCCAAATTTATAGTAATCTTTTTCTGCGGAAAGATATACCCGCTGTTTTTGATAGAGGAGCAGACCCTTTCACGGGATTCTTTTACTGCCATATCCGGCAGCCCGACGATAGAAAGCGAAGGCAGCCCGTTAAATACGTCTACTTCAACCTGAACAGGGTACCCTTCTAATCCAAGCAGCCCAATACTATTTACTTTAGACAGCATTTTTTATTCACCCCTACTGTTTTCCTTAAAAACAAAAAACTTATTGCCTGTAAAATTTATAGCAAATGAAAACACTGTAGACAAAATATTAGCGACCCAAGGTATTACCATTAGTTTAGATGTCAAAATATAAATTGTAAAGGAGGCAACTCCCAGAGCCAAAACGTTTATGATTATAAACTTTAAAAAGTTAAAAGAAAAATACTTATAGTCCTTTTTAAATGTCCATTTTTTGTTCATCAAAAAGCTGTTTATAAGACCGCAAGAGTAAGAAACCAGTTTAGACGGTACTGGGGCCACAGAAAAAACCGAATTTAATAAAACAAAAACGCCCTGGTCAATGATAAAATTGACAACGCCTACTGCATGAAACTTAATCAACTGAAGAAAAAACAATTTGTTTAATTTTTGATTTTCTTTCCCCATGATTTTACCATAAGTAATTTTTATCAATAAAACGGCCATGTAGGCAGCCATCTTAATATGTCAGTATACCACCTAGGAGCTATGGTTCCGGTTATAACCGGATAAAAAGCCGCGAATATCACCCCGGATAATATAAGATACCCTATTACAAATTTCTTCCCGTGTTTGAAGTTTTCGTATATATATTTTAGAGCAAATGTAAGTATCAGTATTAAAAACGGGACTGTAGCAAAATAGTGGTATATAAAAGTCTCCCTCGAGATAATTATCCATGGCAAAAATTCTGATAAAGCAGCTATGCAGACAAACATAATCCCGCGTGCAAATTTTTTCTTTCTCAAGCGGTTAACTAAGATAAATATAACAGAAGCATACCCGCCCCACCATACAATCGGGTTTCCGAATGTGGACAAGCTGGAAATCGTTCCTTCAGGCAATCCCTTGCCTTGAAAGAAATATACGGGACGTACATCAAAAACCCATGTATACCACCGCGAGTTGAACGGGTGCGGGGTTTCTGTAGTAAGCGTTGCATGGTAGTTAAACATATAAGTCTGATTTTCTAGAATCTGCTTAAAATCATATGGGTTGTTTTTCACAAGTACATATGGTATATAGGATAACAGATATATTCCAGCCGGTATTATGATAAACATGCCTATACAATAAACAAGGGTCAATACGGTATTTTTAACATAAGTCCTTGAAATAGCACTTAAAGTTTCGGCTTCATCTTCGCTATATACACTCAAATCAGATGAAACAGCTTTTTTCGCCACCCTATATTCTGCATACCTTTGAAACATCGAGTAAAAGAATATTACGGCAAGGCCAAGCCCCGCATAAATACACAGCCACTTAGTCGCAGCACCAAGGCCGAATGCAATGCCGCACGCACCAAGCGGTAAAAGAGTCTTTTTAAGCCCGTCGCGGTTATAATTCCTGTTTACATACTCGTACATGAAGAAATACATAAGCATAATAAACAGAATACTGTAACTGTCTATAGTAGATATTCGCGTTTGGGCAAAGTGCATAAAGTCAACTGCAAATAAAAATGTCGGTATAAAAGCATAAAGGGTTTTTCTAAATATCCGCTTTGCAAATATATACATAAGCGGGAGCATCAGTACCCCTGTCAAAGTCCCCATAAAACGCCAGCCAAAGGGGTTTTCTCCAAATATCCTGATGCCGATCCCTATGATTATTTTTCCAAGTGGCGGATGTGTAATCTCATACGGACGTATATGCTCTATGTTTTCTATCGCAGTCCTAGCGTGATAAACCTCGTCGAAATACATGTTTTCCAAATAAGAAGTATAGACCGGCACCTGGGACTGTTCATCTATAAGCGCATCTATACCGTCTGCGTTTTTAGTGTTGGTATTTGTAAGTGATACTATATCTACGGGAAGGCCGTCTTCAGTGCAAAATGCCATTTCGCGGAACCTTACACCTGTTTTCTTTATATCTATTTTAACGTATTTGGCCCTAAACTGGAAATCGTAGAAATTCCATGCAAACATTTTCAGTTCAGAGTGGACAATTGTATCGTTTTCAGTACCTATGTCTTCTTGTTGTTGTTCCGTAAGAATGTATTGATTATAATTTATACCGTCGGCAGAATAGTATATATCAAAAGCCCCTGCCCCGAGGCCGGTATAATATTTGAAATAAGATATGTCGTAAATGTCATCGAACCTAAATATAAGCTCGTCTTTGGTGCTCTTTGCCTTCCATTCTGTGGAAGGTATTATAAAAGAACCCAAGTTGGTAAAGGCAATTATGGAATAAATGGCCATTATTGCCAGTATTATAAGCACATCTTTCCTGTTTAGCTTTTTCCCGTTGTAGTAAGGCGCCCTTAATCTGTCAAGAGCTTTTTCCATATTCATTAATGTCTTGCACCTCTAAAGAAAGTCTTTTATTATTACTGATTTTGAAAACAGTATATATTAAATAGACAGAAATTAAAACATTTATTACAGAAAAAGTTACCATTATAGCTGTAGATATATAGTATAAAGTTTCCTGAGCATAGTAATAAAGCACAACCAGTTCGTTTATGGAAGCGGTAGCAGTGAATAAATTAAATACTATCAGTATATTTTTGTCTGCATCTTTCGTGCTTGCATATGCAAACAGCAGAAACATTATTCCGGGGAGGATATACCTTTCACGCATAGAGTGCCCAAACATTGTTTCCAGTATATAGACAAAAGCAACTATCAAAAAGATATTTACCTTCCCTTTATTTTTAAAGTATATAATATATCCCATAACAAAAGCGGCGATTATAAATATATATCCCCAGACTTGATATGAGAATATAAACAGTATTTTATCAAAAGATTGATAGTTCGCGTCAAACATACTAAAGAAGTTAAATATATTATAAGATGCGGCCTGCGATTGCCCAATAGTAGCCAAGATGCGCCTCACAATCCAAAAAGTGCCCTGTTCACCTTGAAAAGGCAATGCGAGCAGAAATATTGTGGCCAAAGAGGCAACAACCGAAACAGCGGCGGTTTTGAGGCCCTTTTTGTATGTTTGTTTTGAAAATATATCTTTTAAGTACGGCAATGCAAAAACGGGCCCGATAAGCAGTGCCTGCGGTTTTATAAGTATGCTCACGCCATAGAATATAGCTGCAAAGGCCATCTTTTTCTGCGTTAACAGGTAAAATGTGAATACCAGTGCCAGAGTAAAAACAGCATCTACCTGGCCCCAGACAGCACCATTTATATAAAATGCCGGGTTCAAAAGTGCCAGTATGCCTAAAGATGCAGCGATTTTAAGGCTATTGTTTTTCTTTGCAATCTTATATACAAAATATACGATGGTAACGTCTGCGATAATCGCCGGAAGCCTTATCAAAACTCCGTATAGCCCTGAAGTATAGTCTATTGAAAATACATTTTTTATAAAACCTATCACATATAAAACGTATACATATCCAGGAGGATAATCTATAAAGAGCCCTGAAGTATATAATTTGGCCGGACCTAGTGTATATGCGTAATCTGCCCAGGATTTAAAACATGCCACATCCGTTTCGAACCCCGGAGAGATTGATGAAACAATCAGTTTTATAATAACTATAAAAACAGTAGAACTAATGAGCAGGTATTTTATCCGCTTTTCATCATCCGGATAAAAATTTGATTTATTCGGTTTTAGTATTGTAAATATGATATATAAAATTGTAACCGCAGCAATGGTTATTATAACAGTTAGATACGTATAAAAAAATGCCAACGCTATAGTTAATACGATAAATAAAAACGCCAGTGTTGTTAAAATAAACGTATAATTTTTGTTTTCCATCAATCAGTACCTCATGCTTCAATAAATTCAAATGCATTTTTTATATGATTTATGGTGATTATACCCACACCGGCTATTTCAATTACATCAAATCTGCAATTTTTCTCTAGCATATCGTTTTCATAAAGGTACTTAACGGCGGCGGCAGACAGCCTTTTTTGTTTACTCTTTGTCACTGCCTCGGCCGGAGTACCGAATCTATCGTCTTTCCTGAACTTAACTTCGCAAAAGCAAACGGTATCTTTATCTAAAAAAATTATGTCTATTTCCCCACCGCGGATACAGTAATTTTTACAAAGGATGGTGTATCCTAAGCTTTGCAAAAACTCAGCTGCTTTTTTTTCAGCTAAATTTCCTGTTTCCCTGTTATTCACGGCTATAAAACCCCTAAACTCCGACGATCTTTCTTATAAAAGACATTCTGTGTATAGGACAGGGCCCGTACTTTTTAAGCGCATCTATATGTTCTTTGGTGCCATATCCTTTATTTCTTATAAACCCATATTGAGGGTAAATTTCATCCATTTTTCTCATTATATTGTCACGGTAAACCTTTGCGATGACTGATGCGGCAGCTATCGTATATATCTTGTTATCTCCGCCGATGACCGCTCTGGCTTCACAGTCTGCTGTAATCACGTCTTTCCCGTCTATTAACAGGTAATTAGGGCTTTTTTCTATTTGGCTGTATGCAATGTTAAAAGCGCGTTTTGTAGCGTTTAATATATTTATTTCATCTATTGTCTTTTCGTCTACCACTCCAAAAGCATAACAAACAGCATTTCTTATTATCCATTCACTTACGATTTCACGTGTTTTCTCGGCTATCTTTTTAGAATCTTTTATTTTATCGTTTATTATATCTGTCGGCATTATGACACATGCGGCGACGACAGGCCCTGCAAGAGGCCCCCTGCCTACTTCGTCTATCCCCGCTATATATTGATACCCTTTGTTATATAAGCCTATTTCGTAATCCGCATTCATTTTCTATGGTCTTTCCAGTGTTATTTGCCCGAGCTTTCCTGCCCTGAATTCATCTAACAGCGTTTTTGCGCACCTATCATAGTCATATTCTCCTCCGGAAAGCACGAATCCTCTTTTTTTACATATTTCTTCCATGATGCCAAGCGGCGGTTTGCTTAAATCGTTTACCTTATACCTTTCTTTAATGGCATCGGGTTTAATGCTTTTAAGCATTTCTATAAACACAAGCGCTATCTCGGCCAAATCTAAGATTTCTTCACGGATAGAACCTAAAACGGCTATTATTACGGCGGTCTGCCGGTCTTCTATTTTTGGCCAGAGTATCCCAGGCGTATCCATCAGTTCTAAGTACGGAGTTACATGTATCCATTGAAGACCTTTGGTTACTCCGGGCTTATTTCCCTCCTTTAGACGTTTTTGCCCGGCCAAACGATTCAATAAAGCTGATTTGCCGACATTGGGTATGCCAAATACCATTGCCCTAATAGTTTTATTAACGCCTTTTTCCTTCATAGCACTGACGATGTCTTCTACAGCAGAATTGATAGCTGAAACTAGTTTTTTGGGGCTATCTGCCATACAGGAAAACGGATATACTTTAAATCCTTTTTTCTCTAAGTTTACCTGCCACTCTTTAGTTAAGGCGCTATCTGCCAAATCCCGTTTATTTAAAACTATAACCCTTCTTTTGCCTTTAAAAAGATCATCAAAATCCGGGTTTAAAGTTGCAGCCGGTGCACGTGCATCTGCTACTTCTATTATCAAATCTATAATTTTTAACTTGTCTTTAAGCTGGCGTTTCGCTTTGGTCATGTGGCCGGGATACCAGTTAATATCCATTTTGATCCCTCCGCAAAGTAAAAAAGAGGCTTAAATATGCCCCTTTTAATTAACTACTTTGATTTAAGTTTTGCAGCTTTGCCGACTCTGTCACGCAGATAGTAAAGCTTAGCTCTTCTGACTTTGCCGCTTCTTACCTTTTCAATATGGTCTATTCTCGGCGAATTTAGAGGGAATACTCTTTCTACGCCTATTCCATAAGATACGCGACGGACTGTTATCGACTCTCTTAACCCACCGTTTTTCTTAGCGATTACATAACCTTCAAAAGCCTGCAGCCTTTCCCTGTTTCCTTCGACAACTTTAACGTAAACTTTAACTGTATCGCCGATATCTATCTTAGGTAAATCTGATCTTAACTGTTCTTTTTCAATGCTCCTTATGATTTCATTCATAAATTCAAAGTCCTCCTTCTCTTGAAAGCGTTCATGCACAAGAAAGTGCAGCGGACCACTCTAATCAACTGCATGGTATTATACCATAACGTAAAAGCTTTGACAAGCTTATTTTTGCGCTTTAATTAAGTTTAAAAATTTTATATCATCTTCAGATAATTTGGCACTTTTTAATAGTTCCGGGCGCTTTTTGAAAGTTTCTAATATAGACATTTGCCTTTTCCATATCTCTATATTTTCATGATGCCCGCTAAGCAATACCTCCGGTACGCTAAGCCCTCTAAATTCTGCCGGACGGGTGTATTGCGGATATTCTAAAAGCCCGTTTGAAAAAGATTCATCCTCTGATGAAACCTCGTTTCCAAGTACACCTTTAATAAACCTCATTACAGTATCAATCAGTACCAGGGCAGGCAGTTCCCCGCCGGTAAGGATATAGTCGCCTACGGATACCTCTTCATCGATTAAACTGTCTATAACCCGTTGGTCGACTCCCTCGTAGTGCCCGCATAATATATTTATATAATCATACTCCGCAAGGTCTTTTGCTGTTTTCGTATCAAGTATTTTCCCTTTAGGAGACATATATATGTTTATTTTTTCCCCAACCTGATTATTTTCAACATCGCTGAAACAATCGAATATCGGCTGCGCAGTCATTATCATTCCCGCACCGCCGCCAAACGGATAATCATCCGTCCTTTTATGTTTATCAATAGTATAATCACGTATGTTGTAAACCTGCATGCTAAATGCTTTAGCGTCTATAGCACGCTTGGCTATACTCATGTTAAAAAAGCAATCGAATATTTCCGGGAAAATTGTAAGGCAGCTAAACTTCATAAACTGCCACCTCATCTAAACTCTTTTTATTTAAACGCATTAAATTATTTTCTAAATCTATTTTTGTTATTACGCGTTTTAAGGCCGGAAAAGAAAAATTGCCGTTAATTGACTTAACTACATAAACGTCTGCTGCGCCATGCTGCATAACGTCGCTTAACTGCCCAAGAATATTTCCTTTATCATCTTCTACGTTTAGGCCTATTAGATCACAAATAAAATATGCGCCTTTTTTTAGTTTTATTGTATTTTTCCTGTCTATATACAGTGAAAAACCACGAAGGTTTTCAGCATCATTAGCACTTGAAACTTTATCTAAGAGTAAATATGCAAAACCATTATGAACACGGGAGGTTTTAACCTCTCTTTTGTCGTATCCGTTTTCATCTAAAAATACATTTTTTAAATCTAAAAAACGGTTTACGTCATCTGTAAAAGGTTTCACCTTAACTTCGCCTTTTATCCCCTGTGGTTTTAATATTATACCAATCTCAATAAAATTCATTTCGTCATACTATTTCCACATAATATTTTTTTTTGCTTTTATATGATGCAGATTTAACGACCGTTCTTATCGCTTTGGCTATTCTGCCTTGTTTGCCTATGACTTTTCCCATATCGTCCGGTGCAACGCTTAGCTTAATGATTATTTCATTATCTCTTTCTTCTTCATGAATTTCAACGTTTTCCGGATGAGAAACTACGGCCTCAGCCAAATACCTTACAAGTTCTGTCATGCTAATTCCTCTTTCTTAAACTCCGCTTCTCCTGAGTAATGTTTTAACAGTTTCTGTAGGCTGTGCTCCGTTTTTAAGCCAGGTCGCAGCCTTTTCGTTATCTACTTTTAAATCTTTCTTGATTGGATCGTAATATCCTATTTCCTCAATGAAACGCCCGTCTCTTGGAGAGCGTGAATCCGAAACGACGATCCTGTAAAAAGGAGCCTTTTTCGCACCCATTCTCTTTAACCTGATTTTTACTGCCATGTAAATTATCCTCCTAATATGTTGTTAAATTTTAAAACGGCATTTTAAATCCCATTTTTCCTTTTTTATTTCCAAACTGTTTAAGCATTTTCTTCATCTGCTCAAACTGGTTTAAAAGCCTGTTTACATCTTGGATTTTAGTCCCGCTGCCGGCTGCTATCCTCTTTCTCCGGCTTCCGTTTATAATGGCGGGGTTTTTCCGTTCTTTT